>JAQWCF010000034.1 GCA_028706105.1 Candidatus Margulisiibacteriota bacterium | reverse complement strand
TATAGATATAAGGATTTACTTTAAACGCGTAGTTGCTCCCTGAGGATTCTATGTTCAGATTTAAGGCATTTTGAATAATACTATAATCTCCATTAATAAAACCACCAATGTAGTTTCTGTAATAACCAGAAATGTCAGGAGACGCAAAGACTGTAGAGAGCATAATCGTCGACATTATAAAAAAAGCAGTAATTCTGTTGTTTAGCATTAAAGTCCTCTTTTCATCATTCGTTCACTAAATTGCCCATCCTCAATTCCTTTATCTAATTCTAGGTTCTCTAGTTTCATTTCCGTTCTATGACCACTTTGCACATTTGCCATTGTAGAATTTACAATTACCCAGTAATTAGACACTTTTTTGTAAGACTCATTTGTTAACATTTTTAAAAGTTCTTCGTCTTCATCATAAAATTCTTTTTTTAAGCCAATCCATTTGTCTTTAATTATCCAGGTAACTGTTTTTGAATAAAGTTCTTCTTTATCTTTGGGGATACTCTCCACAACAAAACATTCTTCATTTTGCAAAGTTTCTGTTCGAAGGATTTTGTGGGTATCTTCATTAGGATGCCTCTCTCCCAAGTCGTCATATGTAAAATCTGACCCCATAAAAGAATCACTAGAACTCTCACTAGAAATTCTTTTTACCTTTTTAAGTGCTGGTAAAAAAATCCATTGATCATCAGGCTTGGATTCATCGTTATAGCTAATGTTCATAAAGGAAGTATTTTTTACATCACTAGGTGAGACAAAAAACATAATCTTTTTTTCTTCATTGGCATAAACTTTTAAAAACTGCTTAATCTTTCTGATTCTAGAGTCGCCTCTTCTATTGATCAAAGTCATGGTCAAATCCGAAGATTGGTCTTTTGCTGTTGGTCTATTATAAACATTTTCTATTACCTTAAGCCCTGTTATTTCCTTAGCAAAAACTGCAACAGAAGCTACGCACAGTACCAATAACACTCCTAATTTAATTTTGTTCATTTTTTTTCTCCTTTATAAATAGATTTGATACAACCAACAAAACAAGCATAATCGTCACTGTTCCAACAAAACTTACAAACATATTAATAGAGACCAACGCGCCTAGTTCTCGATTAGGTGGAAATACTGAGCGCAATAAAACTAGAAACCCTGCAATAACTACCACGGCATTAAATAAAATGGCTAGACCAGAGTGTTTCATAGTATTAATACTAATCTGTACTTTATCATTAGAACTTTTAGCATTATGCCGATATTGCTCAAGAAAATGAACCGCATAATCAATTCCTATTCCAATAGCAATACTAGAAAGTAGTGCAGTAGTGGTACTTAAGGGGATATTAAAAATCCCCATTATTCCAAAACTAACGAAGGTTGTCACGATAATCGGAACAGCTCCAATAACACCGATTAGGAAGCTTTTAAACATCAATCCTAGTAAGACTACAACAATCAGCAACGAAGTGATTACGCTAATAATTTGTCCTTCTAAAATTAAATCTGCAAAGACAAGTGATTTATATCCAGAACCTGCATAATGGATTGAAACACCCAAATCTTTCAGCTTAGATCTATGCATTTCTACTTTATCCAGAACACTGTTTAAGGCTTTGGAGTTGTCGCTTTTTATCTGAAAAGTTAAATTTAATTTATTAAACTGGTAATTCGTAACTTTCCAGAGATTCTCAGGGTCACCAGACATTTCATAAAGCAATAAATATTGAGCTATTAACTCTGTAGAACTGGGAATTACGTTATATTGTTCCTGGTCTTCATGCATTACTTTATTCATTCTTTTCAGATAGTCCACTAAAGAAAATGAGTTCCCCACAACTGCTAAGGAGCCCTGAACATCTAACTGCATTTCATCAATTGCCCTGAGTATTTCTGGGTCTTTAAAAGCATTTTCAATGGGCGAATCCAAGATAACATTGATTGCTGAAGTTCCCCCAAAGTTTTGATTGATGAACTGGTCAGTTAAGACAATTTCACTATTTCTTTCAAATTTATCTAGGAAACTAGAGTTAATCCATACTTTACTAATCCCGAACAAT
The DNA here is from genome assembly GCA_028706105.1 of Candidatus Margulisiibacteriota bacterium. Classification (NCBI taxonomy): domain Bacteria; kingdom Bacillati; phylum Candidatus Margulisiibacteriota; species Candidatus Margulisiibacteriota bacterium. The sequence goes on along the minus strand of JAQWCF010000034.1, from coordinate 17,454 downwards.
GATAAGGCAAGGATAAGCATTGTGAGAAATATTACTAAGCCTTTCTTACGAAGAATACTTTTAGTGAAAATAGTTGCAAAACCTTCTGTCTCAGAAGCAGCAATTTTCTTCTTTTTTGATAAGTTCCAACGAGGCAACCCAAATGTCAAAATTGCTGCAGGGATTAGTAATAAAGAAAAAACCATAGCTACTAAAACACCAAAAGCTGTAAACATCCCAAAATACTTAATGGGATAAACTTGAGAAGAAAGCAAGGCAATAAATCCTACAGCCGTGGTAACAGAAGTTACAACAACCGGTTTCCACATACTAGTCAGAAGATCTTGCACTGCTTCTTTTTTTGTTGCTTTAGGGTTGTCAATCAAGAATAGCCGCAAATGGTTATACAGGTGTATGCCGTCTGCCACACCAATAGCAATTAGCATTACGGGTATCATTGTGGAAACCGCATAAATGGGAATACCTACCATAGCCATTAATCCAAAAGCCCAAACTGTGCTAAGCATAACAACTAGCATAGTAAAAAAAGTAGCACTAAAACTTTTCAAAACTAAAATTAACACACTAACAATAACAATAATTACAATGGGCACCATTTTTTTCATGTCTTTTGGTCCTAGTAGAGCCATTGTGCCCTCTACAATAGGTCGTCCAGCAACATGAATAATTTCTGGTCCTTCATATTTGTCTGATAAAGCTAAGATTTGTTGATAAAGTTCCTGAGAAAACACATCATCTTTAATTTCAGCGATAATGACTGTTACGTCTTCTTTTTGAGATACCATTCGACCATAAACCATTTCATTGCTTCGCACAGCGGCTTGTAGTTCTTGTAATTTTTCTGCTGTGTTAGGAACTTTATTAAAAAATGGTTTTACCTCAAGACCTTCTTCCGTACCTAAAATATTATCAGCAGTATATAAAGATTTAACGTCTTTTGCTTCAATTTCTTTCATTTTTTGCAATTCTTTAGTTAAATTTTTTACCTTAGTTAAGGTGTCGGTATTGTAGATTCCGTCTTTATTTTCTATGGCAATAATTATTCCATCTTGAATCCCGAACCATTCTTCTGCTTGATTGCTATAAATAAAAGCAGGGTGGGACTGGGGCATATATTTATCAAGGTCTGTTTCCATTCGTGAATTTTTTTTCATAACAGAAAAAAATACTCCAGAAGTAATCGCGATAATTACTAGCACAAGGGCAGGCCACCTTAACATTTTCATTATTTTTTTATCCATTTACTTTTCCTCCTTGCACAGTTTGACTATTGTTTTACGAAAATTGTTTACATCTTTAGTTAACTCAGAAGCAAAACAAGAGAGAACCCATCTTTTTACTATTAAGCGCATTCCTCCCATGATGATTAGAGCTAAGCTATGCTTATCGATATCCTTACGAATGTCCCCCTTCTGTTGGTTTTTCTCAATTAAATTTAAAATTATTCCTTCGTTATGATTCATGATCGACTGCATTTTTTGCAATAATTCAGGTTCATTCATAAACAATTCCTCTGAAAAAATAACTGTCGCATATGTGGGATTTTTGGCAAACAACTGGATATGCTTTGATAGTAAATGTTTTAGGCTCTCAGAAAATGAGCTGGTTGCTAAATTCTGGTCCATTGATTGGCTACGTTTTTCTTCGAACAGTTCGATTATTGCTAATAATATTTCTGTTTTTCCTGGGAAATGACGATAAATAGCAGGTTCAGAAAATCCCATTTTCTGTGCTAAGTTTTTAATTGTTAGGTTTTGAATTCCTTTTTCTGCTATCAAGGCAATAGCCTTATCTACAATTTCTCGCTGACGACTACTGAGTACTTCTTCCATAATTTACTCCTTTTATTTTGAAACAATGTTAGTTAATGTTAACTAACCATATAGCCAAGTTTAAACTATTAGAAATGCTTATGCAAGCTATTTAACTAGTCGGAAAAAATAACCTTAATATTTAAAAAAATAGTTTACCTAGCCAAAACCCTAGAAAAGCTAAAAGTATCCCAAATATAGTACTAATTAGCACATTAGTAAGTGCTAAAAGATATTTCCCGTTTTGTAATAAAAACATGTTTTCTAAACTGAAGGACGAGAATGTTGTAAACCCGCCTAAAACTCCTATCGTCAAAAAAAGTCTAATTGAATTTGGAGTATTAAGGTTGATGAAAATTACAGCAAATAATCCTATTAAAAAAGAACCTACTAAATTTACAAAGAGGGTACTAAATTGAAATCCAGTGTTGCTAATTTGAAGAGAATAAAAAAAGTATCTACATAAGGTTCCGATCGCTCCACCTAAGGCTAAAAGAAGTAAATTTGTCATAGAATTATTATAACAGAGTTTAGTTTACGTACAAAAAGTTAATATATAGTAATTTCTTCTATTAATTCATTTTCATCTACGCTTCTAAGCGAGATAGTTTTTTCCTCTTCATTAATTAATAAATAGGTTGGAATATTAAGCTCATCACGAGGAAAGGAGACAGAGCCAGGGTTTAAATACATTTTATCCTTTTCAATCTGAATTTTCCCAAGATGAGTATGTCCAGATAGCAACACATCACAATTAAATTCAGCTAATTCTTTTTCTTTACTCTCTTCTTTTAATTGATGCCCATGTTCTAATAAAAATTTTAAACCACAAACTTCCTTTACAAGTTTACTTTCTTTGTTAAAAAATTCATTGTTCGTTGTTTCTCTATTGTCGCAATTACCACTAATAATAATTTTTAATTTGTTTTTGCTAGCTTCTGTAAACCATTTATATAATATTTGGCGATTTTTAGGAGTATCCTCATTGTTTTTGTAATCAAAGTATAAGTCACCTAAAAACCAAAGCTCATCAACCTTAGGATATACATTATTTTTTATTAAATCTAAGGCCTCAACATTTCCATGTATATCTGAAAAAACTGCTATTTTCATTATTAAAACTCTAACAATTGGATGACTTTTTTAGCTGATAATTTCTTTATACCATTTAAAAAAGCCAGATTCACAACAAAAACATCAGCTACAATTTCTGCACCAGTTTGAGCTATTAATTTTTCTACGGCTGACACTGTTCCCCCTGTAGCTAGAAGGTCATCAATTATAATAACTTTATCAGTTTTCATTAATGCGTCTTTGTGTAACTCAAGTGAGTCTGTCCCATATTCCAAATCATACTGAATGGAAATTGTTTCAGCTGGTAATTTCCCTTTCTTTCTAACAGGAATAATCCCTTTACCCATCTGCAAAGCTAATGCAGCTCCAAAAATAAAACCTCTGGATTCAACTGCTACAATATAATCGAAATCAATATCTTGCAATTTATTCTCCAATAATTCAATTGAATGTTTGAAGGCGTCACTGTCTTTAATAAGCGGAGTTATATCTTTAAATACAATTCCTTTTTTAGGAAAATCTTGAATATCTCGCACGTAATCCAGTAAATTCATTGTTTCCCCCTAACGCTTGTTTAGTTAAATTGTAAATTAATAAACTTAATTTGCCAATTATTGTAATAAAGTATAGTATTCGGTTATTATATTATATATACAATTTAGGAGAATTTAATGGAAACAAGAAAAACCGTACTAATTGTTGATGATGATCAAACCTTAATAGACGTTTTAGAAATATCTTTCAGTATTCTTCATAATATTATTATTGAAAAAGCCTACAGTGGCGAGGAATCCATTGTAAAAGCTGAGCAAATAATCCCTGATTTAATTATCATGGACTATAAAATGCCTGGGATGAACGGCTGGGAAGCTGCTAAAAGAATCAAAGCTAATCCAAAAACAGAGAATATACCTATTATTGGATATACTGCATGGGCTGGACTAGAAGACGTCAAAAGAGGCTTAAATAGTGGAATAGTGGAAATAGTTACAAAACCTATTGATTTAGATGCTTGGGAAGAAAAGCTTCAAAAATACTTAGGCTAAAAACTAAGTTTCGTTGTCATTCCCGCGGTACCGAAGGTCTAGCTTAGCGTTAGGCGGGAATCTAGTATTCATTTAATTTGATATTCCTTAATAAAAAAATAAAGAGCAATAAGTGGATTCCCGCCTACGCGGGAATGACTAAGAATAGAATTTTTATAACCAAACAAATTGTATTGAGTCAGTAAACACTTAAACAGCGACGTAGTCGCATAAACAAATAAACCTTTTATTCTTCAAGTTCTCTTTTAATCTTCAGAAAATATGAACTCTTTGTTAACCAGCCTAATAACTCTTGTCTAGTTATAATTACATCAGGATCATAATATCTACCTTTGATGTCAATAAATCCATTTTCTACAAAGTAGTTGATAGCTTTAATATATGGATGATCTTGGTTAACATTCTCAAAATACTTAGGTGTAATCTTAGAATTATAGATTGGATAATTAAACGCTCTGGAAATTATGTCCATGGCTTCTCCTCTATTTAAATAACGCATATCCTCTCTGCTTTTAATTAGTCTGGCTTTTAAAGCTAAGTTATAGGCTTCATCAAAGGTTAAGCTTTTAGCAGAGAAAACACTCGTTGTATTCCATAATGACATCACCCATTTTATAACTTCATATTGTCTTAATCTTTTTAAAGGTTCAAACAAATCTTCTCTTGGTAAAACAAAACAAGTAGCTAACAAATCAGCCTCTTTGTTTTCAATATCTTTGTAATTAAACAGTCTAAATACAGAAAAACTATAATTAATTTTTCCTTTTGGAATTTCATCAGTAAAAATTATCTGATTAATCCCATATTCAAGAGGAACGATGGGCTTGAAGACAGTAACCCTTTTCCCAACTAGGGGAATATCCTCAGCAAAGGAATTGCGAGGGTTTTTTACTTTAAGATTATGATAGATTCCTGCGCTACCCACAAATTGATGTTTGTCTTTGTAAGTAACCACCATGCTCTGTTGTGGAGCTGAAAAGTTTATAAAAGGCTCTTCAATCGTTAGAATAGCTTCGTTTTTAGCATTATCTTGCAGTCTCACAGTAAAACTATCAAAAACACTTTCTAATTCAGCCTCAATAGAGTATTTGTTTGTATTAAAAAATGTTGAACGGCTTAAATTTACAAAAAATGGGGGATTAGCTAAAACTTCGTTCGGATAGACATCCAAAGTTACCATCCCAGCTTTAACAAAAGCTTCAAACCTAAAATCAGGAGGAATTTGGTCTACAATAATTCTATATTTCTTGGAAGGTAAACTTTCTTTTCTTGGTCCTTTTTGAATCGCCTTAAAATAGAAATCATTTACTTCTAAGCTTAAAGGTAATTTGGCCTCCCAATAACCATTAGCATTAGTCTTAACCATATCAATCAAGATATCTTTATAAAAAATTTGGACATTAGTATTTGTTAAACTCCAGCCGATAACATTAGCGAACTTTTTGTTTGTAAAGGGAGGATATTCATATAAAAAGGGGACTGGGAGCTTGTCTTGCTCTCGTACAGTTATGCCAAAAAGATGTTGCGATTCAAAAGGATATTTATTGAGGGGTATTTGTAGCGTGTAGTCAAAATTAATTCCCATGTCGTCTTTGCCAAAGAAATAAAGTTTCTCGTATTTTAAACCTAGCCCTAAATTAAAAAAGTCAGTATCTAGTCCACCTCTGGCCAACAAACTTTGGTTTAGAGAATATTCTCCTCCTACAGCAAGCCCTTTATCGCCATTATCAACAAAAACCTTATAATCAGGTTGGCGATATTGTAGCCCATAAATAAGAGGATGCTTTTCAGAGCTATCATTCAGCACGCATCCAAAATAAACATCAGGGACTAAATCTAAAGAAAAAACTGTACCAAATCGTACAAACATATCTTGTCCTGACATAAACGAATACTGCTGGAGACCAATCGTCGCTCCTAAATCAATTTCTTTAAATAGAAACAAATTAGTTAATTTCATTGCAGTATGTAGTTGAGTTTGAGTGATATATTCGCTAAAACTACCATTTTGTCTAATTCTACCTTTGATTAAGTCTGTGTAAGGTATATCTGCTAGCTTTTGACTTATGTAGGAAAAGCCTAAACCTAGATCATAAAGTTGAAAGGACATCGTGAAATCATTGTGAGACAGAGCATTTTCGAAGTTAGCGCCATACCAATAATTGTTCCAACCATTATAATGTGCAATATTTGCGGGATTAAGCTGAATAGCATTGGGAATAGAAAAACCAGCAACACCTGTACTACCAAGAGCAGACACTTCAGGATAATATCTTCCCTTAGAAATGTCATATCCTTCAGCAAAAATTAGCCCGATAAAAAAGCTAATTAATAATAAATTTAGTAGTCGTTTTTGCATCTATTTTCTTTCCATTCTCAATAATAATTGCTTTCAAAATGTACATGCCTTGAGGAATTAGGGTTCCATTATCAAGAATGCCATTAAAGTCTCTCAGTTGATAATAATTGTCCTTGAGCGAAGCATCATAACTATCTGTCCATACGTTTTCACCTCTGGAATTAAATAAATACAAACGAACCTCACAGGATTTGCTTAATTTAAACCCAATTTTTAACGGTGATGCAGAGAAACTATTTTGTGATTTTTTGCTAGGATAAACTAAGAAATCTTTAATATAAAATTGCTCAGAGTCATAAACCGAAAAAGCAATATTTGCTTCTGGATACATGTTCCCAGCGTTGTCATATAATGTTAATTTTAAGGAATGGTCTCCTTTACCAAAATTATCACCAACTTTTATAGAATTACTTTGAGAATCATATCTATAACTGGGTTCAGTAGAATACATGTTAAGGGCAACACCATCAAGAATTATTTTTATCTTACTAATGTCTAAATTAGCAATACTATCCTTGATATGAAAAATTAAATATTCATTATCAATTATGTCACCATTGAGAAAGGCTAAACCACTTTTTGAACGAATAATTCGTTCTATATAGTTGGGGTAATCTAAATAAAAAATAGCTTTTTCAGTAATATCTACATTCAAAGATTTATCAGTAGTAAGTACTTTTTCCCAGCCACTTAACAAATCTCTGCGTTGCACTCTAATTGATTGTCCGTCGTAATTGTAGTCAACAAAAGCGTCAATGAGTAAGTTGTCTCTTTTAAACTCAGTATCAGTTGAAATAGTAAAGGAAATATCTTTTTGTTCACCAGCATTAAATGTTACAGGGAAATTCATAGTTGAGGAGATGTTATACAAATAAGTTACATTCAATCTAGACTCGCTACCTTCATAAAACTGAGGATAAAGGGAATTTACTGTAATTTGCGCAGCATTGCCATTAGTAAGTCTTAGTTGAATCTTTAAATCTCCTGTTGTCCAATTATTTGGTGTTATAGATAATAATTCAACGTTTAATCCCTGAGAAACAAAAGACATGTATCTGGTATTTCGTGGGTAGGGGAAGAGTCCAGCAGTTTTATTAAGTGTAGTCGGTTCGACTGCATATACTTTAGGTTTTAATCTTTCTTCAGCAATATTAGACAAATTGCTAATTTTTTGTCCAAATGAATATAAAATTACGTAATTTTTAGAGATAAAACTAACATTTCTTATATTCAAAGTAACTCTTGTCGAAGTATTAGAAAAATCATTTACAACGCTCATTATTACATCAGATGAAGAATAGGTATTATTATTATCGACATCCTCTATAAGCATTACGGACCTAATACCAGAATCATTATTTGAATATAGATTTTTATTTGTTTCTAAAAAAATATTGTAGCTAGTAAGATTGTTTCTATCTGTGCTTTTTAATCCAAAGCTCAAAATAGGGACATCATAGGCTCCATCATAGTTAAGGGTTGAGAAAAGGTCACTTCCTGGTGTAAAAAAATAATTTACTGCTGATAACATAATATCCTGAAAGTACGACTTATTTACGGTTATTACTTGAGTATCTAATGAGTGAGTATAATAAAATTTATCTATATAATTCCTAACAGAAATCTGATTCGCTATTGTTGAGCCATTAAAAAGGTTATAAACAATGAATAGAACAGAGTTGCTATTAGCGCTAATAGCTAATTGATTTAAGGTTAAATACAGCTCATTTACTTTATCTGCACCAATCGTGTACAGGAATAATAAACTATCATTGTTATCCCATATCTTATTGTCATTATTATCCCTGTAAACAGACACTTCTTTTACCCTGTTTCCACCTGAAGATGTGAATGTAAAATTATTAAGTGTGGCAACGTTAAGGTTTATTCCATTTAATGTTATATTGTCAAAAAAAGATTGATAATCCACCCTAAAAATTGGAATATCCATCATCTCAGCGTAGGTGCCACTAACTATTGCAGAATCTAATGTCACTTTTAGCCCAGATAACCCGAGATTAATGGTGATATCTTCACTAAAACAATTCATATCATATTTACTAATATCTCCCTTACCAACTATGTTTTTAATTACCAAATCTAATGTTATTCCAGCGTTTACGTTTTCATTGGGATCAAATATTACTCGATACTGTCTAGTAATCCCTAAATGGTCATAACTCGTATAAGAGAGTGTATCAGTTATTTGTTTTTGTCCTTTAAGAAAATTAAAAGTAACAAGATTGAATTCTTTATTATTGGGATCACCAATATATGACTTTTTTATATTTATTGTTCCAATTTCCTGAGCAAAAACTGATTGCATATCTAATACAAAATTAACAGTATTACAAAGTTCCTCAACAGAAGTAATAGAAAATGTTGCTAAATTATAGGTCTTATCTTTTCTGTAAGGAATAGCAAAAGAAGTAAACTTATCTTGTTTCATCAATAATGTAGAAACTGATATAGATATTTTTGTCTCATCAGAATAATTTTCAGTCAGATAAACACTTTGCACAGAATCAGGTGAAATATGTCTTTCATAATACAAAACATCGATTAATTCTAAGTTAATAATATCCTTACCAGCATCTGAAGAAGATGGTATATTCAACATTAGAAAATATCCCTTATTTGCATCATTTAAAAGCAACTGAATATGTGGGTAATTAAATGTAACGATATTGTTAACCGTATCATAATGATGGATTAATACCTCTTCTCCAACTATTGGCAGATCAGTGGAGTCCAAAATCTTATTACTATTAGCATCTGATATAAGCGAAAACTCTAAAAAATTTATAGGGAGGCTACCATTATTTTTAAATATAAAGTCTTCTACATAGACAGGATTATAAGAGGTAACAGAAAGAGAACCGATATATGAAAAATCAAAATAAGCAATTTGCTTTTTCCCTCCACCTTTTGGGAATATAATATCAACATCCTTTGTTATAAAACTTCCGGCCATGCTAACAATTCCAGCTTTAGCTGTATAAAGGTCATTATAATTATCATTTTCAAACAACGTTTCCAAGCTACGAACTCCTCCTTCAGCCGATGTATAGGTCATATTAGTAATCATCGTTCTCAACAGACTTGTTTCTTGAATGTTTGTTGGCAACTCATATCTAATAATAAGGTTCAAACTGCTTCCAGCTGTAAAGAAATTTGAAATCGATTGATCAATTGTAATCCGAATAGTATCAATATCTATAATGTCATAGTAACCTACAGAATAAGTTGCAATTTTAATATCTAGAGCATCATAAGCTCCGATTGTTCCTTTGTCTGTATATACAAAAACATTAAGAATAACATCATCTGAGGCAATATTATTAAAGCCAAAGTCACCATTTGCTATTAGCTCAATCGTATTCAGAGTGCTACCTACATAATAGGAATTAGCGTGTATACTAAATACGGATATTTCACCACCAGCAACAGTATTATCTGCAGGAAAAATAGACGTCACAGTAGGGTATAACCCTGATATTTTTACATTCATTGTGTTGTATTCTTCTAACATAGAATATGGATAACCTTTGGCACCATTAGTCAAATCAGCACCTGTTATGCCATTAATTTTTATGTTAAAGCTTATCCCAGTATCACCATAAGAATCATTATAATAACGAATATAAAAGTTCTTTGTAGTTGTTTTAACTAGATTATTATCTGCATAAGGCAAAGCCAATAAAAAGCTATCACTTGCCATTACCTCTGCTGTAACAAGTGGCGAAGAATAACCATCTCTATATATTCGTATTTCTCCAATGCCTTCTCCAGCGTTAGGATAGTTTATATCCAAATCAAAAGTTACAAGACATCTTGAATCTTCACTTAACCTCAATTGAACATTAAATAAATCTATCTCGCTATCAGCCGGAAAATAGTTCGTCGTTACTCCTAACGCAATAGATGTATAAAGTTTTGCCAACTTATAGGTGTAACCAACAACATTACTACTCAGTATTGCCGCAACTTCAAGGTTGTCATAAAAAGCATTTGGGGTTAACTGAACAATGGCTCCATCATTGGCAGTTGTTGCAACATCAACAACAATAAAATATGCTGCGCTCGGACTTATATGCTCAGATAAAGTATTAATAGTAATTGCACTTGTACCATATATTGTTGCATCAACCTCATTCTTTATAGAGTTTTTTTCAGAATCAGAAAGAAAACCATTATCATCTAAATCTTCACATATCTTAAATTTAAACCATTGTGACAGAGTGCTTGGGTTTAAATTCCCAAAAACCATAGTCTTCCATTCATCATCAACATGACCACTTACAACAAAACGATAAATTACAATATCCTTACCACCAATAGGCAAAACTTTTGGTCTCTGGCTAGCAGGTAGGCTACTTTCAATATATAGTTGAGAAAAAGAAACACTTAATAATGAAAACAATAAAAATGTTTTTATTAATTTTTTAATCATTTTGCCCCCAGCTAAGAATCTTCATTTTTTATGTATTGCCCCCTAGATATTTTAGAATCATGCAGTACTTTAGACCATACTAAATTAATTTAGTTTCCAAATCTCTAGTCCATTAAACCTTAAACCAGCGATCGCTTCCCCTTTGTTAACTATTTACCAATAACCCATTGAACCAGTGAACCAGTGAGCTATTGAACATTATTTACTTATATTAGCCAAGAATCACCACGATACAAAGATGGATAATTATTTTGACAGTTCCAAGGGTTTCGTTATATCATGATGCACGATATGTCTATCCTAGAATGGTTTGCTACTAAAAATAGCGCATGTAAGATTGAAACATCTAAGCTAGATATTCCAGGAAATCTCTGGATTAAGTGTATTGCGTGTGGCGAAACACTATATAGTAAAGATTTTGAGCAAAACCTGAAGGTTTGTCCCAAGTGTTCCCATCACTATAGATTAACTTGTCATGAGAGGTTAAGCATTACAGTAGACGAGGGTTCTTTCATTGAAATCGACAAAAACCTTTCTCCTGCTGACTCTTTAGAATTTTCCGACATCAAATCCTATAAAGATAGAATCATTGAAGCCAAGAAAAAAACTGGTCTCAATGATGCCGTTATTACTGGAGAAGCTAAAATCAATGGAACTGATATTGCTATAGGTATTATGGATTTTGGTTATATGGGAGGCAGTATGGGCTCCGTAGTTGGAGAAAAAATAACAAGAGTCATTGAATTAGCAACGAAGAAACAATTGCCAGTTATTATTATGTCTTCTTCTGGTGGAGCTAGGATGCAAGAAGGGATGAATTCGCTGATGCAAATGGCAAAAACATCTGCTGCCATATATAGACACAAACAACAAAAACTACTATTTATCTCTGTGCTTCTTGATCCTACAACAGGAGGAACTACTGCTTCTTTTTCTATGCTTGGTGATTTAAATATTTCTGAACCAAACGCGCTAATCGGTTTTGCCGGTGCCAGAGTTATTGAGCAAACCATTAAGCAAAAGCTACCAAAAGACTTCCAAAGAAGCGAGTATTTACAAGAGCATGGAATGATAGACCATATATTACCTAGGAACGAAATGAAATGCTTTATTTCTAATATCATTGAAACAACTGCTTTTTATAAAAAGCAACTTGTAACGGAGGAAGAATAATGGCATGCTCTAATTATCTTGATTTCGAAAAACCAATTATTGATTTATATAAAAAAATTGAAGAGTTACAAGCGTTATCTGACGAAGAAGAATTAGATATGACAAAAGACATTGCACTATTAAGTGAAAAAGCTGAACAACTTAGAAAAAAAATTTATGAAAACTTAGAGCCCATTAATATCGTAAAATTATCCAGACATCCACAAAGACCAGTTTCTTCTGATTACCTCGAAAATGTTTTTGAAGACTTTATTGAGCTACATGGCGACAGATCTTTTGGTGATGATCACGCTTTAATCGGTGGTCTTGCTAAGTTTGAAGGCAAGCCAGTGATGATTATTGCTCAACAACAAGGCAAAACAACTAAAGAAAATATTTATAGAAACTTTGGCATGCCACAGCCTGAAGGCTACAGAAAAGCCTTAAGACTAATGCGTTTTGCTGAAAAATTTAGTATTCCAATAATTACATTAATAGATACTCCTGGTGCGTATCCAGGTTTAGCCAGCGAGGAAAGAGGAGTTGCCGAAGCCATAGCCATGAATTTACAAGAAATGATTGGCATAACTGTTCCGATTGTTTCAATTATTATTGGTGAAGGCGGAAGTGGTGGAGCACTAGGAATTGCCATAGGAAACACTGTTGCTATGCTTACTTATTCTATTTATTCTGTTATTTCTCCTGAAGGGTGCGCAGCGATATTGTGGAGAGACGCTGGTATGGCTTCGTTAGCAGCCGCAAATTTGGGACTAACAAGCGCAAAACTAAAAGAACTAGGAATTATTGATACAATAATTGAGGAGCCGCTTGAAGGCGCACATACAAATCATAAAAAAGTTTTTACAAAAGTGCGAGCTTTTCTGAAAAAAGAGCTTACAAAGTATGAAAAGTTCGGAGCAGAAGAACTAACTAACCAAAGATATGACCGTTTTCGTAAACTAGGCACCTTTACAGAGGAATAAGCTTGTTCTCAAACAATATAAAAGTTCGCTACAATGAAACCGATAAAGGCGGACGAGTATATCATTCAAACTATTTAGTTTGGCTAGACATGACAAGGACAGAGTTTTTGAGATCGCTTGGTATTTCCTATGCCAAGTTAGAAGATGAAGGTATTTTTATTGTTGTCAGAAAAGCCGAAATAGAATATTTATCGTCAGCTGAATTTGACAAAACATATACAATTACTATCGAAAAAATAGTTTTAGATAAAATTAAACTTGACTTTTATTATTCGGTTAAAGATAATATTACCGAAAAGATTATTGCCAGGGCTTTCACAAAACTGGTAGTTATAAATGAAATTGGCAAACCAATAAAAATTCCAGACCACTTAAAAGAAAAATTACAAAGATTTCTTTAAGATTAAATAAGTTGCCGAAGTGGCGGAATTGGTAGACGCGTTGGTCTCAAAAACCAATGGGACATGCTCCCGTGCCGGTTCGATTCCGGCCTTCGGCACCAGGCTTAGTTCAAAAACAGAACTTCGCCCTGGTAAACCAGTCTTAGCTTTGTATTTTACAGAACTTTGACTCAATTAACTTAAATCTTTCCAAATAACCAGGAGGCAAAAATGGACAATAATGATAAACAGGAAAAAAGACCTAATAACTACAAAAAAAGATACACAAACAACAAACCAAGACCAATCAAAATGCAAGAAAACAACGAAGAATTTAATCCAGAAGAATTTAACCCAGAATTTAGTATAAACATCCTCCAACTTCAACAAATGGAGCTTAAGGATTTATATGAAGTAGCTGAAAAGTTTAGCATTGAAAATTATCGTATTTTGGCAAAAAACGACATTATTTTTAAAATACTTGAAGCTAATACCAAAAACAATGGTTTTGTGTTTGCAGCTGGTGTTTTAGAAATACTCCAAGAAGGTTATGGCTTTTTAAGAATTAGTAATTATTTACCCAGCGAAGATGATATTTACGTTTCACAAACTCAAATAAGAAGATTTATGCTTAATACTGGAGACTATGTTAGTGGCCAAGTTAGACCACCCAAGGAAGGCGAACGTTATTATAGCCTGATAAGAGTTGAAGCTATAAATAATAGAGATCCTGAATTAGCTAAAAAAAGATCCTTATTTACCAACTTAACACCAATCTATCCACACACGATGCTAAGGATGGAAACAGATGCAAAATCTATTTCTGGTAGGATTATGGATTTAATTTCTCCTATTGGAAAAGGACAAAGGGGCCTTATCGTTTCTCCTCCCAAAGCTGGTAAAACAACTATTCTAAAAGACATTGCTAATAGCATTACAAAAAACAATCCAGAAGTAATCATTAAAGTATTACTAGTAGATGAAAGACCTGAAGAAGTTACAGATATGGCCAGAAGCATTAAGGGCGAAGTAATCAGCTCTACTTTTGATGAGCCACCTGAAAGACATGTGCGTGTTGCTGAGTTAGTATTAGAAAGCGCTAGAAGGCTAGTTGAGTGTGGTGAAGACGTAGTTGTATTGCTTGATAGCATTACACGTCTTGCTAGGGCTTATAACCTCGTTGTTCCACCAAGCGGTAGAACGCTTTCCGGTGGACTTGACCCAAGTTCTCTGCATAAACCAAAGAGATTTTTTGGTGGAGCAAGACAGATTGAAAATGGAGGAAGCCTGACTATCTTAGCTACTGCATTGGTAGATACTGGTTCTCGTATGGATGATGTTATCTATGAAGAGTTCAAAGGAACAGGAAACATGGAGCTTCATTTAGATAGAAAAATGGCCAACAGAAGAATTTATCCTGCTATTGATATTATTGCTTCTGGAACTAGAAAAGAAGAATTGTTAATGAATGAAGAAGACCTAAAAAAAATCTTCTTATTAAGAAAAAACATTGATTCAGAAACAGCTATTGAAGAATTGATTAAACTTCTAAAACATACTTCTAGTAACGAAGAATTTTTAAATTCTGGTATATTTTAACTAATACAATGAAAGAATTTTTAAACCTAGTTTTAATAGGAATGGGTATTGGTATGGCAAACGTTATTCCGGGTGTTTCTGGGGGAACTATTGCTTTAATTACTGGTGTTTTTCAAAGGCTAATTAATGCTCTTAAGAATATTGATTTTGTTACGATTAAGGCTTTTTTAAAAGGTAATTTTACTGAAGTTTTTAATAGATTAGATTTTAAGTTACTACTGCCGTTAGGTTTAGGCGTTATTGTTGGTATTTTAACTTTAGCAAAAATTCTAGATTATTTTTTTATTAACTACCCAATCTTAACTTGGTCTTATTTTTTTGGTCTTATCTTAGCCTCTGTTTTTCTTGTTTCTTCGCAAATAAAGAAAACGTCTTTAATGACATTATTTTTTATGCTCTTGGGAACATCGATTGCTGTTATAATTGCCTTTGGAGTTCCTTCTTCACCTAATCCTAACATTTTTTATTTATTGCTCTGTGGTATTGTAGCCGCAGCTTCAATGATACTACCTGGAATATCTGGTTCTTTTGTACTTATTCTTATGGGGAACTATCAACTTATTTTAAATGCTGTTAATCAGCTTAACTTAATAGTTTTGTTACCAGTAGTTATTGGAGCTGGAGTAGGGTTGATTTTCTTTTCCAATCTACTTTCAGTAGTACTGAAAAAATATCATGATATAACAATCGGAACACTAACTGGATTTGTAGCTGGTTCGCTTCTAACCTTATGGCCTTGGAAAATACAAGAGGCACATAGCTATAAGTGGCTAATTCCCTCAGCTTTCACTCCAGAGGTTATGATGGCTGTTTTATTAATGATTACTGGTATTCTAACCATTGTTATTATTGAAAGATTAGCTGTTAAAAAATAATTATTTAGTCTTGCTTAGTTGACTCTTGAAAGTATTGGCATTCCATCGAGGAGCTTTGTCTTACTTCGTCACAAGGATATTTTTTGCTTTTAAACCCTAAGGCTTTGCATCCATAAGGAAATTTACTATCCCAAGTAATATAAAAAAACTTGCATCTTTTGCATTTTTTAATAGCCATTAATTTTCTTTGGGTATTTTTTTGCTCATATACAGCAAAGTATACTGATTAGGAAGGAAAATATAGGACAATTCATCCATTATCGATTTCATTAAATAAATCCCACGGCCACCATGGCCCCAATCCTTTTTAAGGCTAATCCTTTCGAAAAATTCAGGATTAAACTCTTTTCCTCCATAATCCTTTATCTTAATGAAAAAAGAGCGTCCTTCAACGTTAAACTCGATATCCACATGCTTCTTTTTGTTAGCAAAAGAGCCATGTTCAATGGCATTACTTAATCCTTCATTTAAAGCTATTTCTAAATTCAAAACGTCTTCCTTAGAAAAATTAAGATCCTTGCAAAATTCATTCATGATTTGTCTGACATTCTTTACCTGTCTTAGCTCACAAGGTATCTGTATATGTAGTTCTTGTTTTTCCATTTAAGTTATCTCCTGAAAAGGAATGATCAGGCTAAACCTTGTTCCTTCTTGTTCGTTACTAATAGCAAAATCTCCGCCATGGGATATTAAGATATGTTTTACATAGGATAATTCGAGATTAAGCTCTCCAACTTCTTGGTCACTCATCATAAATCTTTCTACCTGTAAATTTGGTTTTGTTAGTTCATATAAATCCATTGTATTATAAAAATATCCTACCTGGACAAGCCTGACCACAAATCTATCCTCATCAAATTGACTTTCGATTAATAGGCTATTACATTTGTTGTTTTTAGATAGTAGAAAATCAAAGAGAAGATTAAGAGATAATTCAATTTTTGCGGAATCCATGAAAATTCGTTGCTCTGATTCAACAAGTTTCGAGGAAATGGTTACTTTATTTTCTTTTAAATTAGCATTTCTTGCTTCTAATACTTTGCTAACTAGTTCGCTTGCTTTTACTGGCTTTTTAAATAAACGTAATGGTCCAGAATCCATTTCGGCATGATAGATCAACTTATTCAGTAATAAGAAACAAAAGTTGATAGTATTTAATACATTTTCAGACATTATTTTAGGGTCATTTTTAGCTTTTCTTAGTATGCTACTAATTTCATTATGCATTGTTGTCGCAGTTAAAAAGAAAAGTTCAGACTTTTCTCTTTCTTTACGCTTTGACTCGGTAATATTTCTTAAAATAAGAATATAGGTTTTGTTACCATTATTTAACTCAGGCAATTCGTCTATTTTCCCGTTTAAAACTAATCTTTCTGGTTTAAACAAAACTAAATTGATTGTCGAAAACTTTCTATTTGTTATTAAGTCATTAATAAGAATATTCTTTTTAACTTGGTTCAAAGAAAAAAAGTCTCTAGCTGCTGGGTTTTCCATAATTATATTTTTATTTTCGTCAAAAATTATAATTCCATCATTCAAAATGTTAATAATAGAACCATATTTTTCTATAGCGCCATGTTCTTCATCTAAAGTTCGGATAACCTTCATTTGGTTTGCCAAAAACACAGCCATAGTTTGGACTAATTCTTTGTCGTTATTATCAAAGCCACAATTACTATTAAATAATTGGAGAATACCAATAAATTCTTTATCAACAGAAAT
>JAQWCF010000033.1 GCA_028706105.1 Candidatus Margulisiibacteriota bacterium | reverse complement strand
TCTTAAATCATAGATAATATAAACTTACTGACTAATACTTGGGTACAAAAATACTTATCTTATCCTAAATTCCGGCTCAAAGATTGAAAGAACAAATTTCGAAACATGTTTGTGACACAGTCTGTTAGCGACAGAGGAGCTTAGTGGCTATCTTCGATGGGTACTCCCGAGAACTAGGAATTAGCGGATTAATAAGGCCGGCGATAAGGCCTTATTAAATATTTATTTATACTTTATTTCATAAATAGAATTATATTTCTCGGCTTCTGAAACACTATCATGAGTTTCGAATAATTTAAAAAGAAATTCTTGTCCCAATGGAACTTCTCCTCCAAAATCTTCCTTCTTAAATTCAATAGCTTTGGTAAACTTATTATGAATATTAGAAACCACACTTTCACTTGTTGTAGTATTCAAACCTTTTACCCCTACATTCAAAAACCGCTCAAAATCACTATACTCCTCCATCCATTCACTAACCTTCGGCATATAATTCTCCCTATAACTCTTTGTAGAACAAGGCATATCTGCAACATTCAAAGTTCTAAACCCCATAACTAAATAATTATCTACTAATACCTTATCTCTATAACTTATTTTTAAATCTTCATATTTTTTAATAAATGAATTATCTCTCTTTTTACCGTTCTGTAGTGACGTTAGATAATTAACTAAATTATCGTTATATGCAGATGATACATTTAAGCCTGCAACTAGTTTCTTAACATTCACATTACTAGCAACTTCTAGCCATTTATTACTAGTCTTAGCTGTTACATTGCCATAATCATCTTTTAATTCCCACTTATAATCAGTTACTATTCCTGCTTTATCCATCTTTTTCCATAATTTATATAACTCAACCCCATCTATCTTTAATTCTTTCCCTAATCTACCAATAGTACTAACTCCAGTATATTCATTTAACAAATCATCATACTTTGCTAAATGTATTGTTAATGGATAATTTGTATAACCTGCCCCTAACATTTGTTTATCAGTCACTACATCATGGTCTATTATTGGCATAGTCAAGTAATCCATATCCATACCAAAATCCTCTTTTAACTTATGTGAAGCATAATAGAACACATATTTCTTAGCTATTAATTCTGCATTTTGCTTAATCCATTCTGGCGAAGGTCTATCTTCTGGATATGGACCATGTTCTTCCTTATATTTAAATGCTACTGCCATCTCATCTTTAATCATTTCAGTAAATTGGGTAGCTTGTTTTGCTAAAACATCTAAGCTCTTTGGCTTCCCTTGTAATAAACGAAGTGTCGGAACTGTTTTTGCTCCCAAAGAAAATCTAGGCAATAACATAGCTCGTTGTGTAAGAATCGTAATATGCTCTTCTTCTAAATCTAAAAAAGTAGTTTTGAAATACTTACTAATATCCATTACAAATTCTGGCTTTACTGGCTTAACTACGTCTACAGGAGTTACTGCATTTGCAACGATTACACGAGGAGCTATTGCGTTAGTTGACATAGAAACTTTTACATCAGGGTTAGGAATAAATTCTGTTGATTGAGATATACCAGATTGACTACTATTATTGCCATTATTGGCAACAGGCGCTACACCGACTACTCTTCTTGGCTCTAAACTAACTGCTTCTCCCATTTTCTTTCCTCCTGCTAAACCTTAATTTATTTCTATGTACCTATATCGATTCACAAGTATGAAAGTTGCAGTCATTTTATATGAAAAATTTGTAATGGATATTTAATGCCACACATTCGCGTATAATACCCCCCTCAGCCCTGAACCATTCACTTCGTTCAGGTACAGGACAGCTCCCCACTTAGGGGGAGCAATTATGATATACTTTATTTATGACTAAAGAATTATATCTTCGCAAAATGAAAGGTATAAGAAAAAACCTAAGAGAAAACGCTACAAATTCTGAAAAAATACTTTGGCAACACTTAAGAAAAATGCAATTAGGTTTTAAGTTCAGACGGCAAGTAAGTATTGGTTTTTTCGTTGTTGATTTTTATTGCAAAACAGTAAATCTAGCTATTGAAGTAGATGGTGGAATACATAATAAAATAGATGTAAACGAGAGAGATAGAATTAGACAAGAAATTATCGAATCAAATTGTATTATTTTTTTAAGATTTACTAATGAAGAAATAAACGCCAACTTAGATGCTGTCTTAGATGAAATAAAAAACAAATGCACTGAACTATCCGCTCCCCCTTAGTGGGGAGCTGTCCTGCACCAGACGGTGCTGGACTGAGGGGGAATTCGATGCCCACATGTATCAACTTTTAAACATACTTATTGTTTTTAATCTTTTGTCTTCAATCTACTCCTATTAATTGGCCATAGATCCGTACGAGAGTGAATATCTAAAACTTAATGAAATTATCCGTGAGAAAACAGGATGTTTTCTAGCGAAATCAACATGGATGTTGAGTTTGAGCGGTTAGGATAATAAATTTAGTCTTAGAATGAACGAAAGTTTCGTGGTCTTAAGCCAATTAATTAATAAATAATTATTTAAACTTTATATCATACAACGCATCATCAAGAAAGGATGATGCCTCGTCTGCTTTGTCTAATATTAGAAATAAAAATTCCTGACCTAAAGGTAACCTCTTTCCATCAAAAAGCTGTTTTTTATTTTCCAAAGTTTCAAAAAACTCTTTCTTGCTATTAGAAACAGATTTTTCATCATCAAAAAATAAATGCGCGGTATTTTTTAAAATATCTGCTTCAAAACTATAATACTCCTTCATCCATTCATCAACCTTTGGTCTATAATAATTACGATAATTATCTTGTTTATAACCATCAATACCATACCCTACAGCATCAGCCTTAAACCCACCAACTAAATAATCTTTAACTAAAACTTCCGTACAATAAGCTGATCGCAGCACTGCAAAATCTGCAGCAAAAGCACTCTCTGTCAGAAACCCACTCTTTTGTTTTCCCTTCTGTAACTTTTTTAAATATAATATTAATTTAGCTTCATACTTTGGACTAGTCTTAAGACCTGCTACAAAATTACGCACATTCATATCACTAGGTATCTGTAGCCACTTAGCTGTCTCATTGATGACCTTTTTACCATTCTCTTGAGTATCTTCCCACTTATAATTCTCAACTAAGCCTGCTGACTTTAGCTGGCTCCATATTCCATACAACTCTACTCCATTTATAAGCTCATACTTATCACCATTACTACTTAGAGCTTTACCTAAACTTCCTATTGTTCCAACACCATCATATTTATTAAGAAACTTTTCATAATCAGACAAAAAAAACGTTATATTATAATGATTAAACCCTGCATACATCTGCTTAGTATTGTACTTAACATACTTGATTATTGGCATGGATAAATAATCCATATCCATTCCAAAATCATTCAAATGCTTGTGTGAAGCATAAAAATACACATACTTTTTAGCTACTGTTTCCAATCCTTTAGCTAACCATTCTGGCAACGCAACTTTACCATCTGGTCCTGGAACTAATTTTTCATAATCATACCTAGGGTTATTTACCTTATTTTGCATTGCAAACTCTATCAATTTTTTAAACTCTGCATCATTCTGCACAACAGATTTTACTAATGAAGGATATTCAGAAACTAAATCATTCGACTCCAGTTGAACTTTCAGTGGCGGAATAGCTCCGGTATTTTTAATATCATCTATTGTAAAAGAATAATAATTCTGTGCATTTATACGTATAAACTCATACTCAAGACCTAAAAAACTCTCTTGAAAATACTTACTAATCTCAACTTCCAATTCAGGCTTCACTGGCTTAACTACGTCTACAGGAGTTACTGCATTTGCAACTATCATACCAGGAGGAGTTATGGCGTTAGTTGACATAGATATTTTTATATCTGGATTTTGCACCTGTGTTACAGTGTTCCCTGTACTGAGCGATTTATCGCTTGTTGGTCTTGTCCATTCTGCTGTTCTTTTTGGCTCTAAACTAACTGCATCTCCCATTTTCTGTCCTCCTGATTAAATTTCTAAATTATTCACTGTACCTATATCGAGTACTTATCTAGAAAATTGCAGTTATTTTGTATTAAAATTTTCTGATATATCCCCCTCAGTCTAGGTTCGGAATCTCGATACAATTGCTAACGCAATCACTCGATGGCCCATTATCACTCAACGACCAGAGGCTGTATCGAGGTGAGAGTTGCATAGCACCTGTGTGGGTTCGTGTGACAGTCGATTTAGATAAGGATTGAACTTCTACCCCATACATAGTAAAATTTACGGATAGTATTGCAAGGAGGTATTGTAAATGATTGATAATTTTGAAGCGACTAAACTAGGTGACACAGAAAACGAACTTTTCCAAACAAGTATACCTGTAGAAGAGAATTTTACAGTAAATTTATCCCTAAAAGGAACGACAATTGGTAGCGAAAGTGAATTTGAACAATCTTTAAAACAAAACTTAAACAAAGAAGAACTAAAGCCAGTAGAAAAAGAAGAATCAACTGCTACTGCGATAGCTGAACCTGTAACTAAGAAAGAAGAAAAAGCTCCTGCTCCAAAAGAAGAAGACTCAGAAGAAAAAATGTATGGAATGACTATTAAAGATCACGTTCAAGGTGACATTATTATGGCAAATATCCTTACTATTGAAAAAACTGGTGTGTTCGTGGACATTCAATTCAAATGTGAAGGGTTTGTTTCTAACGAAGAATTAAACATGGCTTCAGAAGAAAGAGAACAACTAAAAGTTGGCGATATTCTCAGATTAATGTTAGTACAACTAGAAACTAAAGAAGGTTATTCCCTACTTTCCAAAAAGAAGGCTGACTGGGAAATGGCTTGGGACGATGCCCTTGAATCTTCACAAAAAGGCGACATAGTCTATGCCGACATCATTAGTGCAGTAAAAGGTGGCCTAGTGGCTAACTATAAAGGATTAAAAGGCTTTATTCCTGCTTCACTGGTTACCAGAGCAAAAGACGAACCATTAAAAAACTTTGTAAACAAAAAGATTAAAGCTCAGCTGATTGAAGTAGACCAAAAAAGAAAGAAAATTATTCTTTCTAACAAATTCTCTGACAAAACTAAAGTAGACCCTATTGATACAAAGTTATTGGAAAGCATTGAAGTTGGCCAAGTATTAAAAGGTAAAGTAACTAGCATTAAAAATTTTGGTGCTTTTGTAAATATAGATGGTGTCGAAGGTCTAATCCATATCTCTGAAGTATCTTGGGATAGAATAGACAAAGTTGAGGACGTTCTAACCGTAGGTGAAGAGATAGAAGTTTTTGTACTTGGAGTTGATAGAGACGAACAGAAAGTATCGCTTGGACTTAAACAACTTAGTACTGACCCATGGGAAACAGTTGCTGAAACATACCCTATTGGCGAAATTATTACTGGAACAATTAACAGACTTGCAACTTATGGCGCTTTTGTAAAACTTGGTAAAGGACTAGAGGGTCTTATCCATATTTCTGAACTTAGCCATGAGCATGTAAAAAATGTGGAAGATGTTGTTGCTGTTGGTCAAGAAGTAACAGTAAAAGTACTTAGAATTATTCCAGAACAACAGAAGATTGGTCTAAGCCTTAAACAAACTCAAGAAAAAGCTCCAGAAACAGAAGAAATAGCTGAACCAGTTACAGAAACTGCAGAAGAAGTTACGGCGAATACTGAAGAATAAAAATGGCTACACCTTCCATCCTGATTATCGGGAGACCTAATGTAGGAAAATCTACATTATTTAATAGGCTAAACAAGCAAAGAAAAGCCATTGTTCATGATTTTCCTGGAGTTACCAGAGACTTAATCTTCTCCTATTGCAATTATGAAGGCAAAAACTTTATACTCATAGACAGTGGAGGAATCGGCATGGAAGATTCTGTTATGATGACTCAAGATGCCTTTCAGAAACAAATCGAAGAAAATGTTAAAGGCGCGATTGAAACCTCCGACCTGATTGTCTTTTTAACTGACTCCCAAGAAGGTTTAAACCCTTATGACAAGGTTATTGCTAACAGTCTAAGGCCTTATAAGGAAAAAGTAGTTTTAGCCGTAAATAAGACGGAAAATGAAGTTCAAGAATTCGGTGCTGCAGAATTCTTCAAGCTAGGAATACAGGAAGTGTTTTTCATTAGCTCAACCCAAGGGATTGGCATTGAGAATATGATGACTCAAATCTTTAGAAAACTAAAGATAACTAACAAAACAAGTGGCTTCGTGGACAGAGAAAATATAAAAAAAATAGCTATAATCGGCAGACCTAACGTGGGAAAATCCTCCATATTTAACGCCTTAGCGGGCAAAGAAATGATGATTGTCAGCGATGTAGCTGGGACAACCCGAGATAGCGTTGACCATCTTATAACCTATCACCAAAGAGAATATCTCTTTATTGATACTGCTGGTCTAAAGAAAAAGAACCAACACACCAAGGATGCAATCGACTTTTACAGCTATGTCAGAACTATTAAAGCCATTAGTGATTGCGACATCTGCTTATTCATAATTGATGCAGCTGATGGAGTTACGAATATGGATAAACATATCGCAGACCTTATCATAGAAGAAGGAAGAGCCATGATTATTCTAGTGAATAAATGGGATAAAGTAGAAAAAGACACCAACTCCATGGTTGCCTATACAAAATACATCTATCAGCAACTCAATTTTGCTGACCACGCACCACTTATCTTTACTTCTGCAGTTACAAGACAACGACTGATAAATGTTTTCGACACTATCGATTCTATTTATGAAAATTATATAAAAAGAATCTCGACGCCCAAAATGAATAAATTCCTTGATGAACTTAAAAATAAACCCGGCTTTAATTCTGTTTTCAAATCACAGGGTAAAATATTATATATATCTCAAGTAGAAAAAGCACCACCTAGATTTGTAGTATTTGTAAACAAAAAAGAACACTTTAAAGAAAATTTTACTAGATTCATAACTAAAACAATAAGACAAACTTTTGGGTTTGCTGGTTGTACTATCAAGATAAACTACAAAGAAAAAGTCAAAACTACTACTTAGCTGGGTCTGACCTTAACACTTTCATTTTTCTTAAATAAGCGGGTATTTCTATTTCCTCGGCAAAATCATCGAATTGGTCAGCATCAGAATTATAGACAACTGAATCTGAATCATCTTCTTGTTCAGAGACAACCTCTTCTGCTTGGATTTCAAAATCGTCAGACAACTCTGGTTTTTCAATTTCTTTTTCCATAACTCTAACTTCTCGTTCAACTGTTTTGTTATTCAAAAAAGCTGGTCGTTCTACTTCTTTGTCTTCTTTTTTCTTAACAGACGCGTAAGGAGTAACAATAATAACCTCTTCTTTTGCTTTATTTGCTGTTCTTAAAGGTTTAAACCCAGTGGCAATAACCGTAACCACAACTTCATCACCCAAGCGCTCATCAATACCAGCACCCCAGATAATGTTTGCGTTTGGATCTACAGCATCGCAAATTAAATCAGCAGCTTCTTGCACTTCAATCATGGACAAAGCTTCGTTGCCAGAAATGTGAATAATTACACCAGTTGCGCCTGTGATAGATTCTTCCAATAACGGGCTATTAATCGCAGCTTCAGCAGCTTCCACAGCTCTTTGATTTCCACTACTTTTGCCAATACCAATCATTGCAGAGCCAGCATCTTTCATAACCTTCTTAATATCTGCAAAGTCTAAATTGATTAAATCACATTTGGTTATAAGCTTAGAAATGCCTTCCACCCCTTGAAGCAAAACATCATCAGCTATAGAAAAAGCATCTTTTAACGGAGTATTTCTTTCTACAACTTGTAACAATTTATCATTAGGAATAACAATTAAAGCATCAACGCTTTCTCTTATTTTTTCGATACCTTCTTCAGCTTGTCTCTTTCTGATAGGACCTTCAAACCTAAATGGTTTTGTAACAACACCTATTGTCAGCACGCCAGACTCTTTAGCAAGCTTAGCTACAATAGGAGAAGCACCAGTACCTGTTCCACCACCCATCCCACAAGTGACGAATAGCATGTCGGCATCTGCGACTGCTTCTTTAAGGTCTTCCTCGTTCTCTAACGCTGCTTTTTCTCCTGTTTCAGGATCAGCACCAGCACCTAAACCTTTGGTAAGATTCTTCCCGATATGCAAAATATTTTCAGCAAGTGTACTTGTTAACGCTTGAGAATCTGTATTAACTGACCAAAACTCAACTCCATCTAATCCCATTCTAACCATTCTGTTAACGGCATTATTACCGCCACCGCCAACTCCGATTACTTTGATTCTTGCAAATTGTTTAATTTCTTCCATTACACACTCCATATTTCGAGATTATTCATCACTTTTTTAAGTATATCATATTAAAACAAATCTTCAACAGCCCTGAAAATCCTTGAAAACACTCCCTTTTGAGTAGATAAACTATCATAAAGAAAAATTTCATTGTTTTGAGAGTAATGAATATTACCTACAGCATAAATGTGTTCAGGTTGGCTAGAAATTGTAGATACATTAAAAAGCTCTAAATCCCAACGTTCACTAAGGAATTTATCAGCACCCGAAGGATGACCTTTGCCTAAAAGCAATAATTTAGGCCTATTATCTACTATAGTTGTTACTTCTATCTCATCTTCAATCATAGAAATAATTTCTTCATACCTAGCGGATACTATCTGATTTATTTCTTTTTGCGAATAATTAAAATCTTTATTGATTATGTCACCCTTCTCTAAATCAGTGTTCATGGATGAATAAGTAACTTTTAACCTTTCTGCATCCGACAATTTTGTCTTTAATACATAAGCTAAGTCTCTACTAATAATATCGCCACCAAAAGGTAATGATATAAAATTACGTAAAAGGCCACTGCTTATATAATAGGCATAAGTAACTTCCCCGCCCATATCAATACAAAAAACATCTTGTTCTCTTTCTTTGGCTCCAGCTTTGTTTAAAAATAGGTTGATAAACGAAAATGGTGGTGCAATAAACTTACCAAGCTTCATATTAAGAGAGCTCATAATATTATTAAATTGTTCATAAATGTACTCATTATACGAAACAACAAACAAATCCATAGATAATTGTGAGCCTGTCCTAAAAATAGGGTCTTTAATGGCCTTTCCATCTATTCGATACGTAAGAGGTGCCGTATGCAGGATAATAGAACCCTTGCATTTTTCTCTTGCCATATTGATTAGCTCAACTTTGTGCTCTGGCTCCACTCTGTTCCCACTTATTAACATAGAAACAGGCACTACCTTAGAGGAATAATGACTCATAGGCAAAGTAACTAACACTTTTCTTTCTATCACCTTTGTATCATCCATTTCTCCGTCTATCTTATTAAAAGAACGAACAATAAAGTCTCGAAAATTATTAAAATCTAGCATTTTTTTAGTTAAAGGTTCGGGGTAACGTATTCTTAAATAATCAAGAACTTTAAAATCATGAGAATCCATTAATTCATTTTTGGAAATTTTTAACGAGGTGGTTCCGAAATCAAGGCCGTAAATTATGTTATTGATGTTAGGTTTGTTTTTTTTAGCCTGCATATTATTTTGCCTCTTTCCGATTATAACACAAAGTCAATCTAGGACTAAATAAATATCGTCTGCGAACTTTTTTAATGACACAAATACAAAATTGTAATTGTCACTTAGATTTTCTGTTTGGTTGGAAATCATCACCGAGACAGCCCCAATGTTCTTTGCAAATTGCATATCAGAAGAGGTGTCTCCCACCATAAATAGTTGTGCGTCTTTAATGTCTGAAAAATCCTTTAACGCCAGCAAATACATGCCTGTATTAGGTTTACGGCAAGAACATCCTTCATTACGGAAATGAGGGCAATAATAAACTGCATCCACCTTACCTCCACCACTCTCAATAGTTTCCAACATAAACCTATGGATTGCTGACAAATCTTCTTCCGTCATCAATCCTTTGGCTATTCCTTGCTGATTAGTGACAATGAAAACTCTATCAAAAACTTTATTAAATTTTACTATCGCTTCTAAAACACCTGGAATAAATTCAAATTCATCAACTTTAGTTACATAATCATCGATCAAACGCTTATTAATAACACCATCTCGATCAAGGAAGAGTATCTTCTTCTTATCTGACATATCTCACCACCGGATAATCAGGGTAACGAATGTCTATATACATGATATCGTCTTTTCTATCTTTAATGTTCTTAAACAAAGTTTTAAATACTTTAATTTTATCATCCAATCTATCTGTATCCCCTATCTTGATATCAAAAATGTCATCTGTCATAACTACTATATCTTTTTTACTTGTAACATCAAGCTTGAGAGTTTCTTTCCCAAAAAAATTAAAGAATTTTTTTAAAAGGTTTTTTAATAACCCAGTGTATTCTGCAGGAAGACTTGTTTGATTAATCAATAAGTTCTCATCTATGCCTGTCAAAATTGGTAAATCTAAAATATTTTCTAAATCAAATACGTTCCCTGAAGCATCAACGTTTAACAAAATACCCTCTTCACTAACCACATAACAGTTAGGATAATAAATAATATTAACAAACGGCTCCTTTTCCTTTAATTTAAAGGTTACTGTTTTCTTAAAAGGATTCTTTTTAATCATCACCTTGTGTAACTGTGGAATAGCATTAGTAAGCTCCTTACTAATCTTGGCACTTGGGTAATATAAAAGATTGTCACCATAATTAAGAGTAGATGCAGTTTGTAGTAAACGTTCTTTGGTGACAAAAAGATTATTGGTCACTTCGAAAGAATTGATAGTCCAAATATCTAATTTACTAAATAACCAACCGACTAAAAACAAAAATAAGATGAAAATAACTAAAAATAATTTTTTCTTCTTTTTCATAGCGAAGTTTGGATAATTACTTCCAATAAGGCATCAAACTCTAATCCGTCCGCCTTAGCTTGCGCTGGTAAATCACTAGTTTCTGTCATACCGGGGGAAGTGTTCAACTCCAACACAAATGGACCCAACTTTTCATCTATAATCATATCTACTCTTGCGGCACCCTTGCAACCAATTGCATCATAGGCTCTTTTCGCTATCTCTTTTACCAACAACTCGTCTTTTTCACTTAACTCGGCAGGCAAAATAAAATCAGTCATACCCTTCGTGTACTTCGCTTCAAAATCATAAAATCTGTTCTTTGGCCTTAATTCCAAAATCGGCAGAACTCTCTCACCAACTATACTGACAGTTACTTCTTTGCCAACAACAAACTTTTCAGCAAATAAATTGGTAAACTTATCCTTTAATAAACTATAAGCTAATTTTGCTTTATCAAAATCATCTACTATTTCAATACCAATACTTGAACCCTCTAATGCTGGTTTGATAACCGCTGGGTAGCTAAGAATCTTTTCGAGGTCTTTCTCGCAATTGATTAAACAAAACTCTGCGGTGGGAATACCATACAACAATAGAACCTTCTTAGTTAAAAGTTTATCAAAAGATAAGACTGAGGCTATTACACCTGAACCAGAATAAGGGATTCCAGTTTTATCCAATTTAGCCTGAATAAAACCATCTTCTCCTCCTTCGCCATGTAAAGCAATAAAGGCAAAATCAACATCAGTCGGTATCGCTTGAAATTCTGGATCTATCTCGGTAACTTCATAACCTGTTAGCCTTAAAGAATCTGCAACATTTCTACCAGAACGAAGTGAAATTTCTTTCTCTGAGGAAGTCCCACCCATCAAAACAACTATCTTGTTTATCCCTTTAATTTTCATAACATTATTGTATCCTTTTGAGTTTCTAGTGTCTAGTTTCCAGATTATGTCCCAAGTCCTTCATCCCTCGTTTTTGCAATGGTGAGCAGAAATTGCTATATTTTCTATATTGGATCTAATTGCAAATACCGAATTGCTCTTTCTGTAACTTCTTTAAAGATTGGCACAGCAGAAGAAGCGGCATATTTCATTCTCCGAGGGTCATTAACCATTATAACCATTGCAAATCTTGGCTTAGCGACAGGGAAAACTCCTAAAAAGGTAGTATTATACTGACCATACAGATAACGATTATACTCTGGAGAAAAGAGTCTCGCAGTACCTGTTTTTCCGCCTATAGAAAAATTATCTATCCGTGTTGCAACACCAGTGCCTTCTTCAACAGTTCTTCTCATCGCTTCCATCATAAAGGCTGAGGTGTGTTTACTTAGTATTTTTTCCTTTTTCCCTTTATCTCCCTTAATAATATATGGCTGAACCAAGTCCCCACCATTTGCAAAAACAGCAACAGCTCTTACTAATTGAAGAGGCGTAGCAGTTAACCCATAACCAAAAGCCATTCTACTTAAATCTACTTTATACCAATTAGAAAAATGACGTAAAGAGCCAGGACTTTCACCAGGAAGTTCTATTCCAGTTCTTCTTCCAAAACCAAACTTAATAAAATTTTTATAAAGTTTTTCAGCTCCCAGATTTAAACCAATTGTTGCTGCGCCAACATTAAGGGATTTAATAATAATTTCAGAAACGTCTTTAGTTAACGATTCATCAACTTGTGCATCATGCGCCTCTTCAATCACAGAATTATCCACTACTAACCTATTAGGAGAATAAATTTTATCTTTGTCTTTAATTACTCCTTCCTCCAATGCAGCTGCTATAGTAAATAACTTCATGACACTTCCTGGCTCATAATCCATAAAAATAGCTCTGTTCCAGAAACAAGTAGGGTCTTTAATAAAGTCTGGGGAATAATCGTTTGGATCAAAAGCTGGGTAACTACCCATTGCATATATTTCACCAGTATAAACATCCATAATTACTCCAGAAGCACTCCTTGCACCCACATTCTCCACGCCACGCTCTAAGGCAACTTCCAAAATAAATTGCAGATATTTATCTATAGTTGTTTCAATATGGTTACCATCTTTTACTGGAGAAATTTTCTTCTTATCACTAAAGATTACCCTACCCTTTAAGTCGCTTTCCAAAATCATGAAACCTGATTTTCCTGCCAAGGTTTTATCATAGGCTTTCTCTAAGCCATCTTTGCCATCATTGTCCCAACCAACAAACCCAATAAGCTGAGAGGCGGTTCGCTTTCCGGGATAAGTTCTAATGGAATCGGGTAATAAATCAAAGCCCTTAGCAGTTAATTTAAGAGCAGTTGGCTTATCAACCTTCGTTTTAACAAGAATATAAGAGTTATGAGCTAACAAATGCTCAGACTTGTCTGCGCTGAGACCTAAAATGTCGCGCATTTCTTTTAAAACTAAAGCTGGATTCTTTTTCTTATAACGAGGGTCCAAATATACAGAATATGCCTTTGATGAAGAAGCCAAAAGAACACCATTCCGATCTCGAATATCTCCTCTGTTTGGATAAATCGTGATTTTTCTCTTTTGCTGTGCTTTGGACTGATCCTTAAAAAAATCATACCTAATTACTTGCAACCAAAACATTCTTAAAATTATCAAAACTATAATCAGAAGAAAAAAATAAACAACAAATAAAATACGCTTATTTTGACTACTATTCACTTATATACTCTATCTTTTTTGGAAAAGACATCCCTAACTCTTCCTGTGCCCTTTTGTCTATTTCCTTAAGGTCATTCGCAGTTTCTATTTTCAAAAAAAGGATTTTATTGTCTTCCAACAACTTATTATATCTATTTTGTGCGGCTTGAAGAGAGTAATTCAAATTTATATTAATTGTGTGAATAACCAACAAAAAAACTACAAGCAAAAAAGCAGTTAACATTATCCGAAAGTTTAATTTTGAACGTTCCATTTATTTTTTCTCTATTCCTCTTAATCTTGCACTTTTTGACCTACTGTTAGTTTTAACTTCCGCCCACTTAGGAGGGATTGCCCCTTGGGTCAATTTTAAACCATCACCGTTAGTAATCAAAGTTTTGAAAACATTTTTCACTATCCTGTCTTCCAAAGAATGAAAGGTTATGACAAGTATTCTACCTTTACTATTAAGCAACGACCATAAATCAATTAAAGCTTTTTCTAAAATCTCAAGCTCTCCGTTGACCTCTATCCTTAATGCCTGAAAAACTCTTTTTACAGAGCTTTGCTTTTGTTGATAACCCCCATAAATAACTTTATGAATAAGGGCAACCAACTCTGTTGTTTTAGTTAAAGGAGCTATGCTTCTCGCCCTGACAATTTCAGCTGCGATAATCCTACTTTTCCTTTCCTCACCAAACTCGTAAAAGATATCTGCTAAACGTTCCTCATCATAGTCTCTTAGTATCTGTTCTGCTGTTGTCTTGCTACTGGACTGATCCATCCTCATATCCAGTGGACCTTCGTTCATATAAGAAAAACCCCGTTTAGCTTCGTCTAACTGGAAAGAAGAAACACCAAGGTCTATTAAAACTCTATCAAACTTAATCTTATTAAAAATCTTAGAAACTTCTGAAAAATTACCGTGAACTAGCCTTAGTCTCTT
Source organism: Candidatus Margulisiibacteriota bacterium (assembly GCA_028706105.1). Taxonomy (NCBI): domain Bacteria; kingdom Bacillati; phylum Candidatus Margulisiibacteriota; species Candidatus Margulisiibacteriota bacterium. The sequence continues at coordinate 5,421 of JAQWCF010000033.1, read as the reverse complement.
GTCTGAAAGTTTATTTTTTACAAAATTTAAAGCATCCTTGTCTTGGTCTAAGCCATAATAAGTTATATTGGGAAATTTTTCTAATATTATAGAAGCATGACCACCGCCACCTAAAGTACAATCTAAAACAAGATTTCCCTTTTCAGGCTCAAGATACTTAATTACTTCCTCGGCTAAAACTGGAACATGATATTTCATTTTTTTGCAACAAACCTTAAGAAAGCATGAATGCCTGTATTAATATCCTGAAAATATTGCTTATTCGTATAAAAAAACATTAATAATGCAAAGAAGTTGCAACTCATGGAAAAGACAATTGCTTTCTCTGGAAGATAAGGGTTTGTTACTATTTTTATTTCTTTAATACTTTCCTTCTTTATATAGTTATCATGTGAGAAAAAAACCAATCCTACTTTTAAAAACTTGGAAAACTCAACATCATATTTCTCGTAATCCCACCAGTTGTCACTCTTCAGTAAATTCAAAGTTAATCCTTCAGCATAAATTTCTGCTTGATTATCACCACTTTCAAAGAACAACGTAGGAACAACTACTGGTAAAGTTTTGGTATAAAAAACAACAAATTCATCCTGATTAGAAGGCAACATGCCAGGCTCAAACAATTGGTTATCTAAACCAAAAAAGACTCTTTTTAAAGGGCTTGCTTCCCGTTGGATTTTTTCAAAAGTATCCTTAGGAATGGAAAGACCTTGCTGCAGAATTTTTGTCATGATGTGATTGTGCGTGTTTAGCAATTTGTCCATCTGTTGTGCTTGCGAATGCTGTTGTGTTTGCTCAGAACGATTGGCCTTATTCATCTGTTTTACAGTATGCGCCCCTATGTTTTCTAGACTCATTGCACTTCCTTATTTGCTCGAAAAAACCTAGAAACAGAAATATCATCCAAGAACTTAGATTCCTCTTTGTCCATCATTTTTTTCCACTCCAGACGTTTTTTCTCTTTGTCTTTATCTAAAATCTTCCTATCTTTTAAGGCCTTAAGCAACTTTTTGTCTTCTTCTTTTTTCCTGTCTTCAGCTTTGATTGTTCGCTTCTTTTGTTCATCAAACTTTTCTTTTAAAACTTCTAAATGATACTTCCGTAATTGTATCTCCGTAAAATCGAAAGGCTTGAGCCCATTATAAATATCTAAAATCTGATTGTTTTCTTGATCTTGCTCTGCAATAATTACGCGTTCTTTCTCTCGTTCTTCTACTACTGCCCTCTGAGCTTTTGCAACTTCTTCTTTTTGCAATGCCTCTCTGATGTTTCTAACTTTCAAAACTGCGTCCAATTTATATTTATAACGCTTACTTTTCTTTTGTTTAGGCATAGATATAGTATACAGTTCAATCGTTCAATCGTTCAATGGTTCATTGGCTTGCTTCCATACTTCGACGGACTCAGTGCAGGCAAGCTCAATACAGTTCTACATCTCGATACAATTACTAACGCAATTACTCGACGACCAAGCAATTACTCTGTAAAACAAAAAAACACTCTGACCAGATCTAAGCCTTAAGAAGATATAGGAGTAACTGCAGGATTATCTACGGCATAAGCTGACTTATACTCTTTTTCTAAATAGTCCTTTGTAACAACCATATCAATAAAACTCCAAGGGAGCTCTTCACTTAAATCGTAACCCTTTAAATACTTGTCTACGTCTAAACCCAGCTCTTCCGCTGATTTATCCCAAATATCATATTTAAACCGATCATACCAAGAATCAAAGCTCGCACCATTCTGATAAGCTCGCAAAACAAGGCCTGCTACTTTTTCATCACCACGGCTAAGAATAGATTCTAGCTTACTCAAATTCGTATCTGTCCATCTTAGTTCCATTTGTCTATGCCTTAAATTCGACTTGAAAAATGAAAGCTTCTCCTCTAGCACTTCCACGCTATCTTGCGCACACCACTGAAAAGGCGTAAAAGGTTTAGGAACAAAATTGGAGATATTAATTATCAATTTATTCTTCTTTGGCTTGATATAATCCATAATTTTATATACCAACGCGACCAACTCTTCTAAGTCTTTGGTCGTTTCCCTTGGTAAACCAATCATAAAATACATTTTGATACTCTTATTACTATTTAAAGACGCAAACTTAGCTGTTCTTAAAATATCTTCTTCTGTTATTTGCTTTTTTATTACATCACGCAAAAACTGACTACCAGCCTCTGGCGCAATAGTTACACCTGTTTGTCTAACTTTATTCATCATAAATGAAAGTTCATCAGTAAAAGAATCTACCCTTAACGAAGGAAGGCTCAAAGACACTTGTCGTTCATAACATTCCTGATTTAATTCCTTTAGCAAAGAAATGATCTGTGGATGGTCACCAGAGCTCAAGGAAGATAAAGATAGCTCCTGATAACCGGTTTTTTCAATTACCTTCATTCCTTGCTCAATCAACTTATCTTTATCCCTAATCCTCAATGGTTTATTAATGTACGAAGCCTGACAAAACCGACAAACACGAGGACAACCCTTCATTATTTCCAAGCTAAATCTACCATGGACAACATCAATAAGAGGCACAAGAGGCTCAGTTAGGAGTTTTTCCTCTAGAAAACCAGTATAAACATTCCTTTTAACAACCTTCTTACCCAAATCTGGAACATAGGCCCAAGGTTTTTTGTTTATCTCTTCTAAAATTTGCAGTTTAGAAAACTTCTTTACATATTTAAGCTCATAAATCATATCCGCAATCTCAACAAAAGCATCTTCACCATCACCAATAACTATAAAATCAAAAAAAATACTCATAGGCAAAGGATTAGAAACCCCGCCACCACCAGCATAAACAATAGGCATTTCTTCCGCTGCTAACCTATCTTTTGCTAGCAATGGAATAAATGCTAGATCTAAAGCGAGCAAAGCATTAGTGAAACTTAGCTCTGTAGAAAAAGAAAAAGCAAGTGCGTCAAACTCGCTAAGGGCTTTGCTAGACTCTAAAGAAAATAAAGGAACTTTCCTTTCCTTTAACATCTCTTCCATGTCGCTGTCAGGCAAAAAACATCGCTCTAATACATGCGCTGACTTACGGTTGATTAAATCATAGAATATCTGTAAGGCTAAATTGCTCATGCCAATTTCGTACCTATCAGGATACACTAAGCAAATCTTAGCCTTTACCTCTTTCCAATCCTTCTTAACTATATTCATTTCATGCGCAATATATTGCGAAGGCTTCCTAACCTTAATTAAATGTCTTTGAATAAAATCTGTTACGCTCTGCATAAAAACAATCCTTCCACTTTACTAGGCGAATACTTCTCTAGTTCCTTTTTGATCTCATTATACGTTGTTCCCGATGTGTAAATATCATCCACAACGAGAATTCTTTTTCCCATTATGCCATTACCATTTCTAACTTTAAAAACATTTTTCATGGTTCTTTCTCTCTCTGCTCTACCTTTTTTAAATAAAACTCCAGTGTTTCTCTTTCTATAAGCTATGCCTTCTTTGTAATGAGGCACATTCCCAAACAATTCCCGCACATGAAAAAATCCTCGGTGCAATGTTCGAAACCAATGACAAGGAACCGGTATCACAAGGTCATAATTATCAAAAAAAGCTTTGTCCATTTTGCTAGCAAACAACTTTGCTATATTTTTTTCTTTTTCAAACTTCAAGGCATGTATCATTTTCTTGACTGAACCCGAATATTTATACAAATAAAATAGTCCATCCCCAAACTTAGTTATCTTGGGGGCTTTGGGTACACATTCTCCACAAATTCTTGACTCGGATACAGCCCCACAAATTATGCACTTATGAGGAAATACCTTATCAATTAGCTTTAATATCAATTTTCGCAATACGCTCAACATGGTTAAAATCCTCAAAAAAAGTTACATCAAAAATTAGCAATTTTTCACAAATAAACCTTACGTCTGCAGCCTGATCATAGCCTATCTCCATAAAAATACTTACATTACACTTTAATTCCAGCGCTCGCACTAAAAGATCTTTAATCACAGTAAGACCATCGTCACCACCGTCCAAAGCTAAGATAGGCTCAAAATCTTTAACTTCAGGTTGCAGTGTTGGAATATCAGCACTACGAATATATGGTGGATTTGTCACAATAACTAAAGGAAGATTTTCACTAATCTTTTCACTATCAAAAAAAGGGATATTTTGAAAATTTATATCAACTTTATTTGCCAAAGCATTACTCTTGGCAACATTAATTGCGTCCAGAGAAATATCTGTAGCAAAAACAGAAGTGTCTGGAAATTTCTTTTTTAAATAAATAGCAATGGCTCCCGAACCAGTCCCCACATCAATAATAGCCTGCACACCAGGCATTCTAGAAATATAATGCTCAGCTTTGACAACAAGGTCTTCTGTTTCTGGCCTGGGAATAAGAACGCCTTTTTCAACCTTAATAGGCAAACCCATAAACTCTGTATATCCAAGAATATATTCTAACGGCTCATGCTCAGCTCTCTTGAGTAACAAAACTTTGTAATCGGCTAATTCCTTTGGATTTAATGGTCGATCAAATTGCAGAAATAAATGTAGTTTTGGTAATTTCAAAATATGTGAAAGTAACAGTTGGGAGGTTAATTTAGCTGGTTCAATCCCTTTGTTTTTGAAATAAACTGCGGACCAATCCAGCAATTTCTTTACTGTCCAAACTTCATCCATTAAATATTTTTGAGTTTCTCTAATTGATCAGCTGATTGAAGGCCATCAATCAATTCATCAAGATCACCGTTCATAATATAATCCAACTTATATAAAGTTAAGTTAATTCGATGGTCTGTAACCCTATTCTGTGGATAATTGTAGGTTCTGATTTTCTCGCTTCTATCCCCTGAACCAACCATTTGCTTACGTTGTGCTGATTCTTTAGAATGTCGTTCCTCTTCCTTTGCATCCCATATCTTTGACTTTAAAAGGCTCATCGCTTTATCTCTGTTTTTATGTTGAGATCTCTCGTCCTGGCAAGCGACAACAATTCCAGTTGGAAGGTGTGTTATCCTGACCGCTGAGTCTGTCTTATTAACATGCTGACCTCCGGCTCCACTCGCACGGTAGGTATCTATTTTTAAATCTTTTGATTCAACTTCAACGTCTGCATTATCTATTTCTGGCATAACTGCCACAGTTGCAGCAGAAGTATGCAACCTGCCACTTGATTCAGTTGAAGGAACACGCTGAACACGATGTATTCCACTTTCAAACTTCAGTCTACTATAAACACCGTTGCCCTTTACATATAAAACTACTTTCGCTAAACCACCAGCATCAGACTCATTTTCATCAATTAATTCTGCTGTCCATCCCATATTATTAATATACCTACTATACATATCAAACAAATCCCTAGCAAAGATTGCTGCCTCTTCCCCGCCAGTGCCTCCTCTAACCTCCAAATAAGCATTATTATTGTCGTTAGGGTCT
>JAQWCF010000032.1 GCA_028706105.1 Candidatus Margulisiibacteriota bacterium | reverse complement strand
TTATTAGTTCTTTCTTGAAGCATTTTGTCTACGTATTTAAAATTCCTTTCCAACAAAATAAAATTAGAGCTAACTAATTGGTCAGCCATGTTACTATCAAGGAACGTTGCCCAAGAATCATTTTCTGGATCATCCATATTATATAAATAAATGCTACTACCTAAAGGAATTGCTGTTTCTAAATGGTCTTTTATCTGTAAATTACTCATAACCCCATCAACAAAAGATTGATCTATCTGAGCGCTAAAGTTTTCCAGCTCCTGACAACCAGTAAAGACTATTAATATTAATATTAATAGAATTGATAATATAATTTTTTTCATATAACCCCTCATCCCTACCCTAATTGTGATTACATTAAGGCTCAACGTCAATATCTAACTAAAAAGAAAAGCGTGCTTTTGTCGTATTTCCCTGAAAAGCAGAAGATTCTTTTCTAAGCATACTTGGATTCAATGTAGGTATCTCGCTAACAAACTCTTCGTTTTTAGATAAAACCACTTCCTTAACAGCCGTCGTTTTTGTTTTATTAACTAAAGTATTCATCGATACAGCAGAAATATCATTAGCAAGACTTGCTTTAATTGTTTTTTTGGTTGAATTAATAGCAGGAACAACAGTCACTTCTTCTGTTTTATTAATCAATTTTTTATGTTTAAGGTTCACCAACAAGTCATAATACTCTTTATCCGGCTTTACCAACCTTAACTCTTCACTCCCTAAAATAGAAAGAGAGTTATCATAGGGTTTAAGTTTAACAGCATAATCTAACTCAGCTCTGGCCTTACTTAACTCCCCCAGTCCTATCAAAGAACGAAGATGCCAGACATGATACTTAGAAACCTCTGAATCTAGCAAAATCGCCTGCCAATAATTATCTTTTGCAGTTTGATAGTCGCCTTTCATATAAGCGAAGTACCCTTTATGATAATACATTTCTGCTACTTTTTTATATCCTCGGACATACTCTACTTGTTCTAATAATTCTTTAGCCTCAGTATCCTCAGGATTCAACTTTACAGCCTTAATAAGTGTGTCTATGGCCTTTTTCTGATCACCTAAATAAAAACATGACTTTCCTATCCAAAGTGTAGTTTTATAATCTTCTGGCGTTTCAGCTAAAAGTTTTTGAAAAATATCTATCGCCTGCTGATAATCACCAACGACAAACTTGTTGTACCCATCCTGAAATGTCACGGAATAAGCCAAACTAATAAATAAAAATATGAATATGTGTCTTCTCATTTGTCTTCTCTATTTTAAATTTTAGCATCGTTTTTTTGTTTTGGTCAGTGTTTCCAAAAACATCGCGAAATAATTGCTTGAGCATATTAATTAAAGCAAGTATAATAATTGAGCCTAAAATCAAGGTAACAATTCTGTAGTACAGATAATATAAGGAGTTTTTATGGGTAGCGTACTTAAAAAAAGACGCAAAAAAATGAGAAAACATAAAAGGAAAAAATACGGAACAACCTAGTTTTGACCTTTTTAATTTCCTGTTTTACAGGTTGCTTCTAGCTTTTTAATAATAAGACTCTGTGTCTTAGGCTTTTGTATAGTTTATTTATATCAAATTAGATGATCTGGTAGCTCAGTCGGTAGAGCACCTGACTTTTAATCCGGTGGCCGTGGGTTCAAGTCCCACCCAGATCACCATTCCTTACATGGAATACGTAAATCATTTAATAGCTTGGCAAAAAATAATTTGATATAATCTTTTAAAGTTTATTTTTCGGGGGCGTAGCTCAGTTGGTTAGAGCGCCTGCCTGTCACGCAGGAGGTCGACGGTTCGAGCCCGTTCGTCCCCGCCACTTTTTCGAAGAAAAATGTGGCGGTTAATGATTCCTTACTTTATCAATCAATCCTAATAATACAATTAATTATCTTATTATAAGTTCTCATACTTGGACGATCGAGGCGAGAACCGAGGTTCAGTTACAACTCCGCTTAACGAGCGAGTTTACGCTGAGCGTAGTCGAAGCGAGTTTAGCGGTTGTCCCTAGCACGAAGTGCGAAGGTGCCCGTTCGTCCCCGCCATTATCTATAAGGGTTCTGGCGATTTCCCAATTTTGAAAAATTCAATAAAGTAACATACAGGTAACAGTTTGTTATTTTTTATTCTAATATTTGTTATACTATACTTAAACATTTTAAAAAGAGGTTTATAATGGCATCTTGCTATGTATGTGGGAAATCTATACCAAAAGGTGAAGAATGTCGTAGAGAAGTTAACACTGGACATAGTTTTGGTTGGTCTTTCGGTAAAAGAATAGTTCCTTCAACAAGAAATTATTATAGCAAGAGAACCTTATGCCCAGAATGTGCTAATAATCATGATACCTCAGCTGGCATAGGTTGTCTTGTTGCTATAGTTGTTTTTTGTATTTTTTGTTTATTTTCGCTTATCAACAGTTGCGCTGGCTAAAAAATACAGTTAACGCCTTAACGTATTGTTAACAACACTTTAATATTTTAATACTTCTGCTTCTTTGGGATAATTCCATTCAAGGTACCAGTAGGGTCATCCATGTCACCTTTTTTCTTGGAATTAAGTGGATGTTACAATGTTTGATAGTTTGACCTGCCATCTATCCAGTATTTATATTAAATATAACAAAATTCTATTAAAATATGCAGGATAGCTTATTATTAATAACCTAAAATATTAAAAATAATTCAACTGTTGAGACTTGTCAGAATTAAATTCATTTAGCTTTCTGTTAATGTACTTCACGACATCATGTTTTATAACATCTTGAGTAACATCTTTGTATTCGGAATAAACACGTTGAGCTGCTTTTGACGCATTAGATAATCCAGGGTTCCCATCTAAAGCTGCAAAATTACTTATAGCCATTTTCATACTACCCTTTGTAATGCCTAATATCTTACAAATAGAATCTTCGGGATATCCTAAACCTTGATTTTGAAACTTGTATAAATAAAAAGCTACTAAAACATCTTCTTTTGTCCATGAATGATGCATATGAAACTCTCCTAGAATTACGTACTTCAATATAATCATACCTAAATATTTCGTTTTTTACTATAAAATATATCGTCAAATTTACTAAGAACTTGACACAGCAAACAATCCATCCAACTTCTGAATTTGGTCAGACTTAAATGTTTGATTTAAATGTGTATAGATTTCTGTTGTTGTTACCCTTGAATGACCAAGAAACTCTTTTACTGAAAGAATATCAATTCCATTAAGAATACAATGAGAAGCAAATATATGTCTAAGAGTATGGATATTTACGTTTTCGATACCTAGGTCATCCATAAGCCTAGAAAATGCTCTCCTGATGCATATAATGTGACTATCATCTCGATTGCATAGAACATAGACACGCTGATGTTCGTTCCTTGGGAATACACAACCTCTTTTTCATCAACACTCCCCTACTTATAAGACATTCTAATATATTAATTAGTAACTAATAACTATAAAACATAGAATTAATAAAGAATGCCAAGATGATTTCATCGCTAAACAATAGCGAATTTTTGAATTAAAAAAGGAGATGGCTTATGATAAAAATACCACAAGAAGTTAAATTTGCGATAGAAAAAACATATCCCATTTGTATCGCCACTGCTAACAATGAAGGTATCCCAAATATAATATATGTAGGGTTTTTAAAATGCCTAAATGATACAACCATCGTTATAGCTGACAACAAATTTGCAAAAACAAAAAATAATATATTAGCTAATTCAAATATTTCAATTGTTGTACTTGACCCTGATACAAGAAAATCATATCAATTAAAAGGAAAAACAGAATATATAGAAAATGGCGAAAAGTATCAATATGTCGTTGATTGGGTACAAAACAAAAGGGCTGACATTTATCCTAAAGGTGCTGTATATGTAACCATCACTGAAATATTTTCTGGAGATAAGAAAATAGCTTAAGAATTAACTTAATGTTTTGAGCTATAGAAAAAAGTTAATATCTATTTCCAAAATGGTTCTTGCTCCCAACCTTCAAGGTAATCAAGGTATTCCTTGTTTTCTAAAAGATTTTCAGCGGGAGGGAAATCACTTAAATCTTTAAAGGCCCAAAAAGGAGATTTCAGGACAGCTTCTCTGTTTTTTTTACCACTAAATGAATGCTCACATGAATCTAGCACAACAAAGCTTCGTTTCTTTGATTTGTCAGCCTGATAATAGAACCAAGCTGCTTGTTTCGGGAAAACAACTTGGTCATTATCGCCTGTAACAATATACAACTCGCCTGTGAATCGATTGAGACTGTGTTTTGTTTTTGCTGTGTCCGAATCATGTGATGGGGCAAGCAATAAAAGCTTTTTTACCTGGCTATAGTCAGCTGCAATAGAAGCTATAGCACTTGCTCCAGAAGAATATCCCATAAGATAAATGTCTGGATTAGCGCTTCCACAGATATCCTCAGCATTCTCTATAATATAATCCATAAAATGGCTAACGAAATAATCATTAAACTCATGAAAATGTCCTTCTTCTGTTTGCAGTCCGTTGCATCTAACAACTGCTCCAATCCTTTTATTACTCATCAAATTTGCCATTTGTTGATAAGGGATATCGCCACCTGAAAGTTCTTCTTTAGCAGCTGGATAAATTCCTATAATTACAGGGCTAGCTACGGGGTGAATAGCCAGATGGAATTTATAATTTATGTTTTCATACTTCTTCTTAACATTGATGATTCTATAAAGTGGAGTGCTTATCTCCTTATCAATATCTATGATAGATTTTTTTTGAAGTTTAGTCTTTTTGCTTTTTTCCATATTATAAAACGAAGACACATAGGACAATCCAATAACTGTGGAATCAAAAATAAATCCTTCGTCATACATTGAAAATCCACTTAGTTTGGCATCAAACGTAATTCGTTTATTATTATTTTTATTAAATTTTATGACACCAAACTCTGTGTCTAAGCCATCGTCCTCAACTATATTTGTATATAGATGAACGCTATAACTTACCTCGGGATTGTTATTTTGAACCTTCCACTCTTGAATAAAGGAAGCAAATTCCTTGTTTCCAACCTCTTCATTTCTGTTCATATCTTTGTTTTTTTCAGAAAAAAACATTAGATAACCTGGAAAGTGGATAAAGGCTTTACCATTATTAGCTAAAAGTTGATTATATATTTTTTCCAAACATTCTAATTTATACCAAATGTATTGGAAGGTATAAACAGAAATAATAATATCAAAGGGCTTATTCTTTCCTAACTCATACTGCGTTAATCCTTTATTAATAAAAGATTTTTTGGGTATATACAGAGGATCATAGACATTTACACCAAGACCATAGATTTCAAATTTATTTTTCAATCCATTCTTTTCAAGTTCAATTTTCAGTTGATTCAACGCAAAACCGTTTCCACAACCGATATCTAAAATTCGAATAGTTGATTTCTTGAGTGCTGCTAAATCTAAACATTCTTTCACTAAATTGACATTCAAAATTTGATTATAACCATAATCACCATACAAGGACCTATTATGTGTCCTGCAAATATTTAACTCATGTACTTTCTTGGCTAATTCTTTTTCTGATTTTGGCATAATTTAACCTTATCTTTTATTTTATTTTCAGTCAATTTTAGTGACAATTAATACTAACAAAGAATTTGCTTTATTTAAACATAAGCTAGTCAACATATTGTAATCTATTTATGGGTAATTTTCTTCCCACCACTGCGTGGAGCCAAATGCTCAAAAATTACTACAAAGGCATCTTACTCAAATTACGCAATCAACTTAAATTCTTTATTTTAAAATCAAGCATAGTAAATTTAGCGGTCACTGAGGTTCTCGCGGTCACTGAGGTTCTCGAAGTGTAAGCAAATAAAAAAAGATTCTTCCTCCTTCATAAAATTATGGCTGACAAATAAGTTCAATTAATGGAAGAAATAATCGACACAAACATCCATACTTATCTCAAAAAAGCTACCTTATTACTATTAAATTCGTTTATACTCAATAAACGAGAATTCTATTTCAGTGTTACTAATAGAGTCCAGACCAGTATGCCTTTCAGAAGACACTTCCTGCCACTGGCTCCAATCAACAGTTGGGAAAGAAACTTCGCCTTCGATGTCTCTATGTAATCTAGTTAACAAGAAAGTATCTGCTATTTCTAGCCCTAATTTATAAATACTAGAACCACCTGTTATAAAAACTTTTTCTTCATTGTTTTGCTTACAGTAATCAATCGCTGCATTAAAATCATTAAAAATAGTCGTTCCTGCTGGCTGATACTCTTTGTTGAAAGTAAGTACAATATTTTCTCTATTTGGTAATGGTCTAGACTTCTCGGGCAAGGATTCATAACAAACATCACTCATAACACAAGGGTGACCAATAGTGTGCTTTTTGAAATGCAAAAAATCCTCACGGATTCTCCAAGGGATATCATTACCTTTTCCGATAATATTATTTTGTGCTACTGCTACAATCACAATTACTTCAGTCATAAACTCTCCTTTTTATACCGCAATCTCAAACGCAATACGTGGGTGATGCTCGTAATTCTCTACGATAGAATCTGTGTACTCCCAATCATAAATAGTTGTAAATTTATTCGTCACCAGCTTTGGTAAAGTTTTTACAGCACGACTAAGCTGTTCTTTCAGTCCCTCTATATGGTTACAATAAATATGCGTATCAGCCAAAAAGCCTACAAGCTTGCCCTCTTCTAGCCCTACTTCTTTGGCTAACAAATGCAATAAAAGCGCATAGCTAGCAATATTAAAGGGTAGACCTAAGGCTATATCAACAGATCTTTGATTCCATAAAAGGTTAAGTTTATTATTGATTACAGTAACTTGAAACGAATAATGACAGGGAGGTAACGCCATTTCTGGAAAATCTACAGGGTTCCAAGCTGACACAATCATTCTTCTATCATCTGGATTGGTTTTTAGCTTCTCTATTAGGTTTTTTAGCTGATCAATGCCTTTGCCCTGTGGCGAGCTATCAAAGCTCTGATATTTCGCTCCAAAGTTGCGCCACTGCCAACCATAGATGGGTCCAAGCTCTCGTTCTTCCATCATTTTGGCTAAAGTTGCTTCATCATGACCATAGGCAACCTTTAACGGACTACACCATTCATTCCAAATGTGATTATTACGTGCTTTTAACCATTCCTTGTCTGTAATGCCTTTAATGAAAAACTCTAGTTCTGAAGCCACTAAACGTAAAGGAACAGACTTAGTCGTAAGCAAAGGGAATCCATCACTCATATTATGTTCAAACATTGCTCCAGCTGAAGCAACTGCATCTTTTCCAGTACGATTTCCTTTTAGTTGTCCTTCGGCTAGAACCTTTGAAACTATCTCTAAATATGCTTTCATATGTTATCAATTCTCAGGCTATTTTAAATTTAGTTCAAGAGCTAATAATACCGATAGTATTTAATGTAAGCTATAGATTATAGATTCTCATTTTGTTGAGGTTCAATGGTAGACCTATTTGGCACTCTTTTTTTATTAAAGCTAGCGAACAGAACACCCAAGAAAAAGCCAATCGCAATTAAACCCAAAACCAAAAGCACACGAGGAATAGCCAAAGCCCAAAACAAAAAAACAATTTCAACTGTTACCGCATTCTGAATTGCGAAGATAACAATTAAAGCAACAACAAAAAAAGTAATAATAGATTTAATAGTTTTCATGTTACAACCTTTTACTTAGGTTTCTTTTCCTTAAGAAATAGAACTGTTTTAGTTCAAGCATAGCTTACAATATGAAACACGCATTATCAATAAAAACTTGTACTCACTCAGAAAATATTTGTAAATTACAGGTTTAATACTTCACTTTATCCAGCCGATACTCTTTTTCTAATCGATGGATGACCACCGATTAGAAAAAATTAAATCATTTCAGAAACAACCGTTTTTTTTGTCTTTGTCTATTCCATTCAGCTCTATAAGTGTTGTTCTTCCTTCGACTCCAAATAAAGATAGAAACTTAGCCACAACAAATTTAAGGTCTTCTGCCATGTGGTAAAAACAAGGAACAAATAATAAGGTAATTATCGTAGCAAAAATCAGACCATAACCAAAAGCTAACCCAAGTGGTGCTACAAACATATCCACGCCACCAAGACCATAAATAGTTGGAACAAGACCAAGAACTGTTGTCCCACTAGTAAGTAATACAGGCCTAAACCTTAAAGCTCCACCCTCTACTAATGCATCCTTTAAGCTCATACCGTCACGTCTTAAATTATTAATAAACTGCACTAAAACTAAAGTATTACTAACAATAACACCTGCCAAACTAAATACGCCTAAAATACTCATAAAGGACAAAGGCATCCCATGTGAAACAAGTGCTAACAATACGCCGATGATCGAAAAAGGGATACAGATCATTACAACTACTGGCAATAATAGAGAATTGAAAAACATGGCAAGAAGAACATAAATAACACCAAGAGCAATAAGAAAAAGCTTTCCTAAATTAGACATGCTCTTTTGAGTGTCTTCCTGCTCACCACCATAGTTAATAACAACCTCAGGGTATCTTTCATTTATACCTTTAAACTGTGCAGCTAACATCCTATTAACCTTCAAGGAAGTAATAACTTCTTGTTTAACATTAGCCTGAACCTTGACAACTCTTGTGTAATTTTTGCGATTAATATTTGAAAATCCTTTTTCTTTAGTATAATTAGTGACCTTGTTTAGCTCTATTAAGCCACCATACATATTTGCAACAACTACATCCTCTAAACTTTCGCTAGACCTTAGAGCCCAATCAGGGAATCTAACTCTAATATCAATCTCTTCATCACCTTTACGAATAGTGGTTGCTGCTACTCCTTTAAACGAAGTAAGCAGCGCCTGTGCAACATCCGCAACTGAAAGTCCTGTTTGCGCAGCGACTTCTTCATTAATTGTATAACGAAACTCCTGTTTCCCTTCCTCTAAATCAATTTTGATATCAGTAACACCTGGGATAGACTTCAAGTAAGCGAAATACTCATCCGCTATTTTCTTGCTAACGTCCAAGTTGTCATTAAGGATTTCAACATTAATAGCTTTGCCTACTGGCATTCCCATCAGTACTTCCTCAAACTTAACATCCAAACTTTTATTAATTATCCCCTCTGCTTTAGCTTTCATAAACTTCTGCCTTAGTTCATTAATTATTTCAGCTCCAGACCTATCTCTATCATTTACGGGTGTTAAGTTAACGATAATAGTTGCCTTATGTGTCCCATCTTTTGGAGAAATATCCATACCTCTAGATTCTTCTATCCCAATTCTAGTATGTGTTGATTCAACATCTTGGGATGCAAGTGTTGCCACAATATCTTCAACTACACTTGTGTATTTTTTTGTTGTCTCTAAATTTGTCCCTAACGGCATCCTGACCTGAACCTTAATTCCTTCTGCAGCGCTTGGTAAAAAAACAAAATCCATATGTTTACCAGCAAGTTGTAATGAAAAAATTAGCAAAGCAATAAGTGCAACAACAGCAAGGTAGCGAAACTTAATCATGTTTGCCAAAAACCTTCTATAAGGAGTACTTTTTGTGCTTTGTTTTTCTTTTAGTTTTTGTTTTGCTTTTATCTGTTTTGGAGTAACTCGAGCAAATGAATCTAAAAAATTTGGCAAAACGAAGACAGCACACAGCCAAGAGGCTGTTAAACAAATAATTATAACCATTGGAATAGCATAGATTGCCTTTCCTACTAGCCCCGTCATAAACAAAAGAGGAGAGAACGCAGCAACTATACACAACATAGTCACAGTCATAGCGGACAATACTTCTGCTACTCCTTTGGTGACAGCTTCTCTTCGCTCCATGCCATTCTCTAGATGCCGATAAGTGTTCTCGGCAACAACAATGGAAAAGTCTACAATCATCCCTAAAACCATCACAAGGGCAAACATACTAATAACATTTAATGAAATACCCTGGTTGCTCATTACCATAAAGGAAAGCATGAACGCAATAGGAATGCTTACACTAACAATAAGCGCCATTCTAAGTCCTAATAATAAAACTAAAATTACAGCAAGTAGCAAGAACCCAGCCGTCGCATTAGTTACTAATGAGGATAATCTAGATTTTACAAACCTACTTTGATCATTAAAAATAGCAATAGTCACATCTTCTGGTAAATTTTCTTTAAATTGTTCAATATGCTCAATAATCTCTTTATTCAAGTTCATCAAATCCATGCTTTGTTTTTTCTTTAGTTTTAAAACAATCGCATCTTTATTGTTAACTCGTTCAAAAATATCAGCTTCTTCAAATGTATCCTTAACTTTGGCGATATCTTTTATTTTTGTAACAAACCCAGCATCATTAGCAAATAAAATAGTATTCTCAACTTCTTCAACAGTTTTATATTGTCCTATTGTTCTTAAAATATATTCATTCTCACCTATGCGCAACGACCCACCAGGCATATCAATATTTCTTCCTTGTAATTTATGAATTGTAGTATTTAAACCCACTCGATATTTTTTTAAAGCTGCCGGCGATATCTCAACTAAAAACTCTCTGTCCTGATATCCCAGTTTATCTATGTCTGCCACTCCCTCGATCAGCAAAAGCTCGCTCTCCAGCTTTTTAGCTGTATCTCTAATTACTCTATAAGCATCATCTCCGCTTTTGTCACTCATAATTGCAATATCAATCGCTGGTATTTTTTCTGAGGTGATTTCCTCAACTTCTGGAGCCAAAGTACCGCTTGGTAAATTTGAAAAACTACCTATCACATCTTTTATTTCTGTAATAGTTTCTTTGTATTTCTCTTTAGTAAGCTGATCATTAATGTAGGCCACTACAACTGAAACGTTCTCAATATTAAACCCTTCAATTTTATCGATATTATTAACTTCACGAAGCTTCTTCTCTATCGGTATAGTAATTAGCTTTTCCACCTCATCTGGAGAACCACCTGGATAGATGGTTGTAGTAATAACCATGTCCAAATTAACTGTAGGAAATGCCTCTCTATTAAGATTGGTCACGGTTATAAAACCGGCAATCAATAACACTGCCACTATCAAATTAATTATCAACTTTTCTTTAATAAAAAACTCAATCATTTTGCAAATCATTATTTATTCTCCTCCATAAAACTATTTATATACGCATTTGTGTCGACCTTATAGGTGTCAAAAATCGTATTTGTGACAAGATCAAGCTGAATAAGTGACAAGTTATAACCTAGAAGAACTTTAGTATAACCTTTTCTAGTGTTTATCATCATATCTATGGCATCTTTGATGCTCAAAATATTAATTCTTCCTTGTTCAAGCTTCTTAATGGTCTCGCTATAATAAATCTGAGCTTCCTCGTTAGCTTTTTTAGCATTGACTAAGCTCTGATACAAACTATCTATCTGCTCTGTTGCGTTTAAAACTTCAATTTGAATCTGTCTTGTTAGCAACTCTTTTTGTAATTTTACTTGTTCATATTGAATCATTGCATCTCTAAGTTTTATTTTTGTATTCTTGTCATCAAGTAACATGGTGATAGCAAATTTAACTTCCTGATTAGAATATTTTAAGGAAGCTGCATCACCAAAGGCTTTGGAAAAACTTTCATCATCTCCAAGTCCGGTTAACTGATAGGAAAGTTTAGCCTCAGGCATCAATTCATTTTTCAAAATAGCTATATTCTTTGAAGCAGACTCAAGAGCAAGATTTACTTGTAAATAATCCGCTCTATTTGCATAAGCTGTCTCTAATAATTTAGCAACATTTAAAACAGGTTTAGTTTCATTTAAGTAGATAAATTTTAGTTTCGTTTTTTCTCCGATAGGCAAGCTCAGTGTTTGTAGTAAATTTCTAGCGGAACTATTATAAGCAAAGCTGTCTAACTTTAAGGTTGACTGTGTGCCATAAATTAAAGCATTAAACTGGTTACTATAGTAACTTTCCAATGTACCCAGCTCTATATTTTTAGCAACAGCCTGATTGATTTTTTTATACTCATTAAACTGGATGGTTGTATCACAAATATTTCTATATTTTTCTATCAAATCCCAATAATCAAAAAGTGCTTTAGCAAAAAGCCTAGAAACATCATACTTGGCGAGCGCCTTTTTCGTTTCTGTTTGATTAGCAAGAATTTCTTCCAGATTTTTATCATTGATGCCAAAGTTATTTTTAAGTAACGCTTGTTGAAATTGAACAAAAACGATTGGTTTCTGCTTGGCTGGATCAGCGGAAACTTTAAAAGGGGGCAACGCCGAATCATTAGCATCAGAATAAGTGTTACCCATCCCCAAAGCCATTGTAGTCCCTGTGTTAAACTTTTTTCCATAAGAGACTACATTAGAAAACTCTACAATATCTGTGCCTGTGAATGCTGATAAGCCACCATTGGGAATTAAGCTATGCGTATAACCAGAATCAAAACGCACAAATGGAGAATAATTAGTCTGATATTTTTGTTCATCTGAGTCACTCATCAAATACTGAAGTATGGCTGCTTTTACAAGAGCATTATCTTTAAGCGCCTCTTTTAAACTATTGGTTACATTCAATTTATTGGAATGATCAATGATAATTTCATTACTATTATTTGGGTTTGGGTTAGTATAATTCAAATAACTCTCCAACCCTTTATCAACTTGATAAGAAAAGGCGACACTGATTATTAACGGAATTAACACTTTTTTATTCATTACTTTTTTTCTCCTTTGTTGCATTTCTAATAATTTTATTTAATCTATCCTCTGACACTTTTGGTAATTTGGGTACAAAAAACGGCTTACCTTCTGGCTGTAAAGTCTTTAAAAAAATTTTAACTATCATATACACAGTTTCATATAAAGAGTTAAAACTAATATTATCTACACAACTAAGCTTTTTTAAATCCCCACTAAAATATTCTTCTAAACTAAAAACATTCATTCCTATCTTAAAAGACAACACGGCATATTCCACATTGCTTACTTCAAAAAATCCTTCTTTAACACCAAGAACTATTAACCCCCGAATGTCCTCTATCTGTTCTAATTTGTGCCTGTAGTTAATTAGCTGTGTTTTAAAAATACTTTCATCGTTGAGCATTTCTCTTAGAATAAGCTTAAAGACATGAACTTCATTACTTACAAGAAATCTACTAGTAGAAAAAAGCATTAATGTTATATAAAGCTTCTGAGCGGTATTCAGTCCATCTTCTTCGAAATCACTAACATATTTGACTAAGTTACTTTCAATAAATGCAACCAAAATATGCTCTAAAACTGACTGAAACAACAAATCCTTGGTTCTGTAGTAATAATGTAGCATTGATTTACTAACCTCTGCCCGTTTCGCAATCATTTCTGTTCTGGCACCACTAAAACCATATTCTGCGAACTCAACAGTAGCGCTATCTAGTATTTTATGTTCTATGCTAATATCTTCCTTCGTCATCTAATACTCCTTAAACCGTTTGGTTCAACCGTTTGGTCGAACCATTAAAAGTATAGTACAAAAAAAAATAGTGTCAATCACCAAAAGGTTAATAATTGCCTCTAGTTGTAGTTATTTTCGTAATCAAATTTAAAAAAATTATTATCCCAGATTAGTCTTGGCTATAACTGCTATAATACCTGTATGTACGTTTATATACTTGAATGCGAAGACAATAGTTATTATGTTGGAATAGCCAAAGATTTACAAAAACGCTTAACAAATCATGGTAAAGGTTCAAAATATACTAAGGCCAAAAAACCAAAACAACTAGTCTATGTTGAAGATGCTGAAAACGCCTATAAGCGCGAACCAGAGATAAAAAAACTAACTCGTCAAAAGAAAACAGAACTTATTCAGTCAGAGTTAAACCAAATTGATAACTATAGAGATATTGTTGTTAGCTAAAGTTTATTTATTAGTTGTTTAGAATTTATCCTCAAAGTATTATAACCATATGCTAAGAAATTCCTTTTGCCACATCCCTGGAATCAGCGAACAAATGGAGATAAAACTTTGGGATTATTGCGTCTTTTCTTGGGAGCATCTAGCTGATGCAGACAAAGCACCAATCCCTCCTGCTAAAATCAAATTACTTAAAAAAGCAATCAATGAATCACAGTCAGCACTTGAAAAGGCCGACCATCTATACTTTAGTCAAGAATTAAACAACAAACAAAGCTGGAGAATTTTTCCACATTTCAAACATAGTGTTGCCTATCTAGACATAGAAACAACGGGACTTAAAGGTAAGTTTGATGATATTACCACGATCGCAATTTACGACGGTAAAAACATTAAATGCTATGTTAATGGCAAGAATCTAAATGAATTTGTTCAAGACATAAAAAAATATGACTTACTGGTTACCTACAACGGAAAATGTTTTGATGTCCCTTTTATTGAAAGTTACTTTAATATCAGCCTCCACACCCACTCCCATATTGACTTGCGTTATATTTTGCATAGTTTGGGCATTAAGGGCGGACTTAAAGGCTGTGAGCGTTATTTCGGCATCTCTCGTCAAGAACTGGAAGGCATGGACGGGTACTTTGCCATATCATTATGGAATGACTACTGTCGTACCCAGAATCCTCGAACACTAGAGACGCTACTTGCCTATAATGTCGAAGATGTTATCAATCTAGAAACATTAATACATCAGGCTTACAACCTGAAACTTCGAGATATCCCTTTTGCTATACCAAAACTAACTATTCCTTCAAAGCCCAAAAATCCTTATACCCCCGACATGCAAGTTGTTAAAAAATTACTTTCTTTTATGGATTTAAGGCAATTTTATTATCGTTAAATTAAGCGCAAATTAAACTAACTTCTCTGATTATACTAAGTTGATATTCACTAAGAGGCGCTTGCCAAATATTAATCCTAAATCTTAGTATCTCTAATTCTTTTTGAGTTAATTTTTTGATATCCATAACAACACCCCCATGTTTTCTTTTATATTAAGTTATCGAACATAAAAACTATTAATCGCACGAATTATTCTTGGTTCTTTTGCTTAATATCCTCTCAAGCAAAGCATTTATGAGCAATCAAGGGATCTTTTATCAATGATTTAATGTGCTATATCCCATATTTAATTGCATAAAACAGATACTTCAATTGTTCTGAACGAAAGGACAACTGACTAAAAGAATTTTTTTTATATTTAGCATCGCTTACATTGAACTCAGAGCCAACAGCGGGAACAGAAATAAGTTTCTTATCGGGAATAAGCTTATGAAAAGTTTTATAAACTCGATAACTATGATAAGGAGAAGTTACTAAAATAATTTTATGAATATTTTTATCTTTAATAAAGGCCTTTGTAAGCACCGCATCTGTATAAGTTGAAATAGAATTAGAAGTCACAATCAGTTCCACGCCCTTAACTTGAAGTTTTCGGATATATTCGCCCTTATAGTTGTCAATATAGCCACCTGAATAAAAAACAACAGGAGCATATCCCTGCTCTGCTAATTTAAAAGCATGTTCCAGCCTGACCATTTCACCTGAGGGGACAACTATTAAGTCAGCTTTTTCTAGCGGATGACTAAAAATTAACCTTTCTGGTGTAAACGGGAATGAAATTAAAATTCTAGAAACATAAACAATAAAAATAAGTAATAAAAACAATAAAACAAAACGAATCTTTTCCTTCATTATAAATTCCTTTCAATAATACTCTACCTCTCACCTCGATACAATTTTGTGCTCATCGAGCGTTGTCCTGAGTCCGTCGACGTGTGCTTGTGTAGTAATTGTATAGAATGCACGAAATCACTCGGTGACCGAAGCTAATTTCCTTTTCAAATACTCAACTATCCGAAAGCTTGCCTTTCCATCGCCATAAGGATTATAGGCTTTGGACATCTTCTCATAAGCCTGCTTATCTTCCAACAACAAACTCATCTCTGCGACAATTTTTGCCTTATCTGTCCCCACTAACTTAACAGTGCCAGCATCAATTCCTTCTGGACGTTCTGTCGTATCTCTCATAACTAAAACTGGCTTACCCAAACCTGGAGCCTCTTCTTGAATACCACCACTATCGGTCAAAATGATTGTTGCTTGAGACATTAAATAGACAAAAGGCAAATAATCTAAGGGTTCAATCAAATAAACATTCTTGATTCCTTTAAGTATTTGATTCACAGGCTTCCTGACATTAGGATTTAAATGTAACGGATATACAATATCAACATCAGGATACTTTTGGGCAAGTTCTTTGATAGCTTCACAAATATCAAGAAATCCTTGTCCAAAGTTCTCTCGACGATGACCGGTAATCAAAATGAGCTTTGGCACACTTCTATTGAAAGGTGAAGAGTGAAAAGTGAAAAGTTTATCGTAGCCAACATCGGCGATCTGTTTATGTAAAGTATTTTTAAGGTTAAGGTCATTTTCGATTTTATTAGTTACCCAATAAAGAGCATCAATGACTGTGTTGCCAGTAACAACGATATGTTCATTACTTATTTGCTCACCGACTAAACAGTCAGCATTTCTTTGGGTTGGAGCAAAGTGATATCTACAAAGACGGTCAACCATCTGACGATTGGCTTCTTCAGGCCAAGGTGCAGTCAAATTATACGTTCTAAGGCCTGCTTCCACGTGTCCAACCGGTACCTGCTCATAAAAAGCAGCAAGTGTTGCAGACAAAGCAGTGGTAGTATCTCCATGGACTAAAACTAAGTCTGGCTTGTACTCTTTCAACACTGGCCGCAGTTCTAAAAGGACTCGACTAGTAACATCAAATAAATCCTGACCATGCTTCATAATATTTAAGTCATAATCTGGAATAATTTCAAAAACATTTAATACTTGGTCAAGCATTTCTCTGTGCTGAGCAGTAACACATACTTTTATTTCAAACACATCTGGATGCTGCTGAAACTCTTGAACTAGTGGGCACATTTTAATAGCTTCTGGTCTAGTACCAAAGACAGCTAATATTTTCTTCACTTAAGAATCCCTTTTAGATAATCACCATATTGATTACTCTTTAGTTCTTCAGCTAATTTAGAAAGTTGCTCCCTACTTATCCACCCTTTCAAATAAGCTATCTCCTCGATGCAAGATATTTTCACGCCTTGCCTCTCTTCAATTGTTTTAACAAAATAGGCTGCATCCAAAAGGCTTTCATGCGTTCCTGTATCTAACCAAGCAAAGCCTCTACCAAGATTCATCACCTGCAGATTATTGTTTTCAAGATAGATTCTATTCACATCAGTAATCTCTAACTCTCCCCTTGGAGATGGTTTTAAATTTTTAGCTATCTCTACAACAGAATTATCGTATAAATAAAGCCCAACAACTGCATAATTACTCTTTGGCTTCATTGGCTTTTCTTCAATACTAATGGCTTTTCCGTTAGCATCAAACTCAACAACACCATAGCGTTCTGGGTCTTTTACTCTATAACCAAAAACTAATCCACCACCATCTTTTTTGATATTAATAACAGCTTCTTTCAAAAAATTCACAAAATCATGGCCATAGAAAATATTGTCACCAAGAATCATACAAACATCATCTTCACCAATAAAATCTTCACCTAAAATAAACGCTTCCGCCAAACCGTTGGGATTCGCTTGTACTTTATAGCTTATCTTTAAACCATAATCAGAACCATTACCAAAAAAACTTTCGAATCTTGGAATATCTTCTGGGGTGGAAATAATCAGAATATCCCTAATTCCCGCAAGCATCAAAACTGATAAAGGATAATAAATAAGTGGCTTATCGTAAACAGGTAGTAACTGTTTAGACATTACTTTAGTAAGTGGATAAAGTCTGGTGCCTTTGCCTCCGGCTAAAACTATTCCTTTCATATAAAAACCTCCGTTATTTGGTATAGTTTATTCTCGCATATCTTAGCTAATTAGTTCAATGGCAAATAGGTAATACAGTTAGGAAATAAGCACAAAACTTGAAAAGAAATTTATTTAGTATATGATGTATATTAAAGAGATTATTATGCTTAAAAAACTAACAATCATCGAAACAAAGGATCATCGAGAAAAATTTCTCAGTAGCTTAACTAACTTTTCTGGTGAGTTTAAGAAAAAACAACAACCAATAAAAAAAAGAAAAAAACTTAAGAAATTATTGAGTTAACCCAGTCTGAGATTTTATCCTTTTCCTTACCTTCTGGTATAAACTTAAGCACACTTTCTAAATAACCTCTCTCGATTATTAACTGGAGACTTCTATCAAAATTCAAATCATTTAACCAGCCTATAAGCATTAAAAGAAAGTCGTAAGCTGTGCGCATATCCTTATGCTCAACAATCTCACCTTTAAGGATTAAATCTACTGCTTCTGGGGTAAGTTGCTTCTGTGTTGTTAATCCAAAAGTAATAATTGAGGACTCACTGCCATCCCAAGATTCAAAATGATTAATTAATGTTTTGTATATGTCTACTTTATCTGCATCCCTAATAAGTGATGCGTACAATAACTCTAACGGAGAGGCATCGCTAGGTAAACGAAGCTTGTTATGATGCTTAATCGCATACTCAATAAGACAGGCATCTAGCTCGTTAAATTTGTCCAACAAATTATAATTTTCACAAATATCCAAAGCCAATAACGCATGATCTACAGACAATATATCCGCAAAAGTGTTGTATCTCTTCAGCTGCTCAAACCTGCCAATATCATGATACAGAGCTATTGTCTCTGCTAATTGTTTATCTTTCTCCGAAAGACCCTCATGCTCACAGATATCTTTGATAAGAGAAACGACTCTAAAAGTGTGATCTATCTTTAATTTAATATTCTTGTTAAATTCCTTATCATCTTTATAAAAAGACTCTGCATAGTTTATAAACCAGCGGTCTTCTTCCCGTGCACCCTTCCGTCCTTCGGGCATCTTCCCTTCTAAAGGGAAGTTTTCTTGACTATCCGTGACGCACCCTTCCGTCTGATGCAAAGCATCAGACGGAAGGGTGAACTCTATTACTAAAAAGCTCTTCGTCTCTTCTGTAACCTTTACCCTATCATCTATTTCATATCCTACCACCCAAATAATGCCACCAGTATGTTCGACGACTAACACCTCAGCACGTTCCGAAGCAGCAACCTTTTTATCTATAAAATAATCCTTTAATTTCTTACTGCCCTGCATTCCCAGTGGAACAAACGAATCGCCAAACTCTTTATTTCTAATCACCAGAGAATCAACATCAATTTTGTCTGCATCCAAACAAACCGATGACTTCCTGTGCTTATCAACCACACACATTGTGTCTAAATAAATAGTAATTTTCTTATCGTCCACTATATTTTCACCACAAACCAAAGGCGTGCTTATCTTAGTTATCTCTAAATTTGAAACTATTTTAAAAACTTTATACTCTTTAACAAGTGCATAATCTTTACTAATAGAATATTTGATATTAGGTTTCGAACTGTTTAACTGCTCAATAAGCTCCTCCAATAAACCTGTAGTAATACTGATACCCTTTTCAACTAACTTTCTTTTCAAAGACTCTTTTTGTAAAAAGGGATGTAGTTTCTGAAAAAGAAGTAAATTATAAGCATTCCCAATGGATAAGCTCGCATGTAGAACATCCAACTGTTCATCTAAATATGAGCTCATTTCATCAGAAATAGTTTTATACCGTTCAATCGCTTTTTCTAGATTAGGATTCATTATTTTCTTAATCATGGGAATAATAATATTTCGTAATTTATTACGTTTAAAATCAGTTTCAAAGTTTGAAACATCAGTTATAAATTCTAAGGAATTTTGCTCACAATAATCAAATATTTTTTCTTTTGTCTCTTGTAATAAAGGACGTATAACCTCTATTCCGTTAATCTTAATCTTCTCAGCGATTCCTACCCTTAACCCACTTGTGCCAGAAAAAATCTGCATCAACACTGATTCTACTTGATCGTCCAAATGATGAGCAGTAACCACTTTGGGTTTTAGCTTTTGGCTTTTAG
>JAQWCF010000031.1 GCA_028706105.1 Candidatus Margulisiibacteriota bacterium | reverse complement strand
ACTTTTCCTATATTTTTTTTCACATGTTTTATATCGTCAGTTTTTGTGTTTTTTTTGCAGGGGGATAGCTTGCAAGGGGGAGTTCCTCCCCCTTTATTCGCATTCAGTTATGAATGCAAGCTCGATTTATCGAAACACTGATAACTATTTCCCGCTTAAATATATGGCAAAATCCTGTTCTAATGTTCTTTTATGTGGAGATAATGTTTTTAACGTATATTTTCTATATTAATTGCTTCTAGCACACGAAATTAAGTAGCTATCCAGCAATTAATGGGGGTAATTTTAATTCAAAAAATAATTTCTTATCTCCCCTCTTGAGACTTGTGCTGAGCATGTAGAAGTAGGGGTAAGGGGGAGTGTTAAAAGATTTATTTAAATTTTTAGCTTCAATCACTTAACATAAACAAAAGGCTCCCCCAAAGTGGGGAGCTGTCAGCCTCACTTGTACGCCTATGGCGTAGGCTGACTGAGGGGAGGAGGATTAGTAAAGCACAAACCTGACTACAATTTCTCCCCATTGCTTTATCTGAGGAACATCAGCAGTCAATGGAGTAAACTTCCATTTTGCTAAGCTATTTTTTGCTAAAAGGTCTAATTTCAAATAACCTGATTTCTGAATAATATCTATATTTACTACTTCTCCATTTGGCTCTACCCAAAACTTCATTCTTACCTCTGACTCTATTCCTTGAGCTTTAGCCCAAGCTGGATATTCTGGAATCTCTGAATAAACAATGCTTCGATTCACAATCGGACCAAAAATTTCTAAATTCTTTGATGGTCGTAGGTCAACGACAGAATCACCAAATTCCCCACCTTGCATATCTTTCATAACATTCTCTTTTGCTTGCTTATCAGATTCTACTTTTTGTTCAGGAACAAAAATCTTTAAAGTAGAGTCCTCTTTCTTTTGCTCAACACTCACTGGAATTTTAGGATCTGGCTGTTTAGTTTTTACTGTAGGAAGTTCTACTTGTTTAGTTTGACCGGAAGGGTCTGTTAGTTTATCTATTTTTTCTTTAGGTTTTGATGGTATATCATTCTCTATAACTTCTTCAATTGGCTTAACTAATTGTTCTTGTGACAAACTACTCTGACTATCTTCCTGCATCTCAGGAAAATCACGTTCTACAACAAAGGATACTTCTCTGTAAATCTCTTTATCGGGTTGAGTAATACTAAACCTGATAAAAAACATCAACAAAAATAGTAATAAATGTGCAAAGATGGAAATTAATAATGATTTAACAAACCGAGGATCCATTAGTCCTCTATGGCTTTGGTCGCGATAACTAACTTAGTAGCACCCGCCAAACTAGCCAAATCCATTACTGCGATAAGCTTCTCGACTTGGATGCTTTTATCTGGTCTGAAAACAACCAATTTATCATCCATATCCACTAACATTGGTGTAAGTTTATCCACTACTTCTTCTTCCAACACAAGCTCATCATTCAAAAAGACCTGTAAATTATTATTTACTGCGATAGTTATAGGATTCTGAATCTTATTAACTGGTGGTTTTTGCATGTCAGGCAAATCAACTTTAACTCCCACCTGATTAACAAATGAAGAAGTTAAAAGAAAGAAAATTAGTAATAAAAATACTATATCAGTAAGAGCAGTACTTTCTATAGACTTTAAGTAACTTCTACGTTGTGGGGATTTCATTGTCTTCCTTCTTTGTTAAAAACCCTAATAATTCAATAGAGTTCTCTTCCACATCAAGTATATGTTTCTCAATAAAATTTATTAAATAATTATAAGCCAAGTGCAGAACAATCGCTACTGCAAGACCAACAGCCGTGGTAATCAACGCTTCCCAAATACCACCAGCCAGCACAGACGCATTAACGTTACCACCTAAGGTCTCTATTTCTCTAAAGGCTTTAATCATACCTGTAACTGTACCTAAAAACCCCATTAAGGGCGCGACTCCAGCTAATGTAGCTAATACTATCAAGTTGCGTTCCAGTTTTCTTATCTCCAATTGACCAGAGCTTTCAATAATAGCTCGCAATTCTGAACTGCTTTTATTGGCATTTCTAAGACCTACTTTAAAAACAGAGGAAATAACTGATGGATGAAGATTACAATAACGATAAGCTGATTTCACTCCTTCAGTATTGTACAGTTCTCTAATTGCAGGTAAAAAATCTTTAGATTTATTCATAGAGTTTCTTAGAAACATAAGTCTCTCAACGAAAATTGCTACTCCCAATATTGAGAATAAAAACAGAATGTAAATCATGAACCCGCCCTTTAATAAAATCGTTAACATTTTTTCCTCCTTATAAATTATAGACAAAAACTTGATTCCGAACAGATTCCCGTCTTCACGGGAATGACTTCTATCCCCTTCTCAATAATCCATCTACCCTTGCACTTCGAGGACATTTCGACTCCGCTCAATGACCACCTCCGTGACTAGAACATCCCCCATTATAAATAGGGAAGGGATTAAACAACTAAACACATAAACAAATAAACAGTTAAAACACCACTTTGATTTTAGCATAAAGAACTGTATCTCTAAAGTTCCGGTCTGCCAAATATTCGTTTCCTGCAGATAATAAATTATCTAAATAAAGTCCATATGACCAATCATTGGAAATAGCTTTTTCGAATGAAGCGTCAATATCAAAAAAGCCTGCTTTATAATTGTTACCCGTCGTTCTAGAAAATTCTCTTAAATAATAACTACCATTAATCTTCAACTTCCCATCAAATAAATCTTTACCATACCCTAACTCTAAAAATTTACTAAATAAATTTGGTACTTTTTTTGAGATAAATGGATACTGTACTTTTACACTAACAGACTCGGAAGCAATCATCACGGATGGGAAAAACACACCTGTCTTTAATATCGTTACATCATTAAATCCCACGAAAGAATAATAATCATCATTATCTACATCATCTAAAGCATTTAAATAACTATAATAATTAAAATCAGCAAAAATAGTCTCATTTTGTTCTTTTAATAGTCCATTAACGGAAACACCAAAAGAAAAACGTTCATCACAGTTAATCACGGCATCATCCATTTCAATAAAATCAGTAGCAAACATTTTCTCAACGGTCATTGGTTCATGAATCATTCCAACGTTCATCTTAATATCTAATTTATCGTATTTAAAAGAATCTTTATAATCAACTAACACATTAAATTTTTGCAAACCAGCATTACTCCAAAGTTGCAAACCTAAATCTAAAGAATTTTTAGTAGTTTGAAGTACTTTATTTAACCCCAAATCCAAAAAAACAAATTGATTTTTAGGAGAACCTAAATACATTAAGGACACTGCAGAATCCATCTCTTGTCCGGCAAGCTTAACCTTTCCTAATTCTAAATCAACGTTATGTTGTAACATCGTGAGCGAGGTATTTCCTGCATAACCATTAGCGTTAAACATTCTACCTGCATAACCTATCGGCAAAGCTGTAGTCCTTTTATACCCTACGCCAAACAGGTCTAAATTGCTTCCCTCTAAATGCTTTTGCTTAGAAAGAAAGGAAAGATTGTTAGCATTGTCAGGGCGAATAGCGAAAAAGAATGAACCACCATTGTTGTCCGCACCATAGTAAGATTTTCTATCATAACGATTAAAACGCAAGAAATAAGGCATTCCAGATACAACATATCCGTGATTAAAAGTTAAATCCAATAAAACTGGTAACCCAAGAAAAAAACTAACATCATTATACATTACGCTGCTATTACTATCTGAAAATTTAATATTATCCAAAAAGCCAGTATCTTTCTGTTGTGAACCATCCACCATTAAGTCTTGAGCCTTGAGCGTAGATTGTAGCTTTGGATCAATCTTATTGGAACTTTCCAAAATTCTCTCATCCTTAGCAGTAATGAATAAGTCTGGTAGTAAAAATTGGCTATCTTGCTCCACTGAAAAAACACAGGTACTAACAAAAATAAAACCAACCAACAACAATAACTTATTACTCACTGACTGTCTCCTTTGTAAACTTTATCTTACCTTCTATCTCTTTCAATAATTCAATGCCATATTTCTCGTCAACCTTTTTTGCTAAGTCTCTTGCAGAACTATAATCTTTTAACTGATAGAGTGTTTGCACCATACCATAATTTGCATCCATATCTCTTTCACCTTTTGGATATTCCTCCAAATAATCTTGATAAACGACCAAGGCTTTACCATATTCTTTGCCATTAAAATAACTATCAGCCAAAGAAATATAAGTATCTTCATTCACGTATGTTTTGTACATCAGGATAAGCTCCTCATATACTCTACTCGCTGTTTTATAGTTTTTTAAATGATAAAAGTTATTTGCCATTATTGTTTTTATAATCACTGTTTCTTTATCGTTTTTAACTTCTGGTAAATAAGTTTCTAAAACATCATTAGCTTTTTTGAAATCTTTTAATTTCATGTAAACCTTTGCCAAATTATAAATACCCTGTTTATGTAAAGTTTTATATTTATCTGTTTTACCCACTAATTTGTTCAAAAACTCTCGGTATTTTTTCTCCGCATCTTTATAGTTCCCGGAGTTATAAGCGGAATCGGCAGATTTAATCATCATATTAAATCTCAGCTCCTCAGAAAATTGTTTATTTAAACTATTTTTTTCAAAAACTGTTTCTGCTTCTTTATACTGCGCAAGCTTAAAACATGACCAGGCATAGCCATAGCTTGCGTACTCACTTAAAAAACCACTCGATTTCTTTTGTGCTTCTTGATAATAATTCTTGGCCTTTGTATATGCTCCTTCTTCAAAATATATCTCTGCTAATAAATATTTTACAAACGGACTAAAGTCTTTTATTTCTTCTAAAACTTTTTTGGCTTGTTGATTATCTCCAAGCGAATAAAAACTAGCTCCTCTTAAATATTTAGTTTGATCCTTATATTTGAAAGCTTCATCCATAGCCAAAATTTCCGTTGAAGCAGTAATAACCTCTGAGTATTTTTTCTCATCAAACGCAAGTAAAAGTTGAAAAAACTTAACTGACTTTTTTAATGAATCGTTGGTGTAATCTTTCGAGAATTGTTTTATTGCTTCTTCGTTGTTGCCAGATGCATATAGAGTTACCCCAATGCCATATTCAATAAATTCTTTCCTTACTGTTGGATTGGTGTTTATTTTCTTTGCTTTATCAAAAAAACTTATGGCCTGATCATACTTGCCGTTTTTTAAATTATTCCAAGCATTATAATAAGAAACATCTACATCTGCAGAAATTGGGTTAAGTTCATTCTCTACTAATTGCAACTGATAAATATTTTTTACCGTTTCTAATAATTTCTTATTTGAACGTTCATCTTGGTTTAAATCAGCAGACAATAGATCCAAAGCAATCACCTCGCCATCCAAATAATAACTCACTGCTTTTATTATCTGTAAATCTCTCCAATTATCTAAAGAAAGCATCTCTGGCTTAATATAAGGGAAAATAGTCTTCAAGGCAGAATAATCAGCTGTTTTGTATTTTGAAGTTAAATAAAAGAAAACCAACTGATTGTCAGCATCACTTAAAGACTGATATTTATTATCGAAATCTTTAATAAACTGGTTGTAATCAGCAATATAATAGGTTTCAAGCATGCTCAACTCGTTAGCATCTTCCCACTGCTCCATTAAAACAGCATTCCTTAAAAGATTAATGTGGATTAAATCGTTTCTTTGATAAAGGTCGTTTATGAGATCGCTTGAAAAAGCACAGGATGCCCCTAAAAATAAAAGAACAAATACCCCCCAAGTTCTTTGCATACCCAACTACCTTTCGTATAAAATATTAACCGCGACCGACTCCGTGCCTAAATGTGCTGACATATAAAAGTTACTCTTCTGCCAAAATACTGAAATGCCTTGGTCTCTAAAATATAACACCAATTCATTAAGTTGTGTTTTATTACAGGTATAATAAACACCTACCATTTTTATCGGAAACTTGCTCTTCGCTTCCTCATTTTTAATTTGTGCCACCAAATCATCAACTCCATCAATAAGACTACCTGCTCGGCTAATCAACTCATAAGCATCAATCTGATTATTCATTTTTAGTAAAGGATGATAGTTCATGGTCGCTCTAAACAATGGATTTACTATTTTCTTAAACTCAATATTAACTAGACCAAGATTAGACATATTAATCATTGATGAAACAACCAAATAAGAAGCATGGTCAGCTATTAACTGAAGTAAATACTTAATAACTTGTTCTACCAAAGCGCCTTTGTTTAATCTATCTCTTGTAATAATTGCTAACAATTCACTGATTTGACCAAACGAACAAGTATCTATGATATGGATTTTAATACCTTTTACTCGGTCAGCTGCCTTCTTAGCGTTAACTATTGAATCACAATATGTTTTGTTAGGGTGAAAAGAAATTATCTGCTCGACACCTTCTTCTACCATTTCTGAATAAATATAAATATAATCATCTACTGATGGAGCCTGTGTTGTTAAATCTATCCATTCCAAATCAGCAATTTCTTTTTCTGAAATATTAACTCCGTCTACAAACTTTCTGCCGTCTAAAAAAATATAAGAAGGCAAGAGGTCTATTTCATATTTTGTCATATTCACTTCTTCAATACCGGCAGAACTTCCAACTATTATTCTGATTGGGTTCTTTTTTACCTTACTCTTTTTTTCTTTTTTTTCGATTTGTATTTTGATGTCTTCTAACGATAAACCTCTAGATTTATAGCTTTTGATATCTTTAATTCTTTTAATGACATCTTCACCATAGACTCTTCTCTTCCCTGGAACTCTAAGTAAAGCATTCAAAAGATCTTTTTCCTCCCAAAACCTTAAGGTTCTGGTGGTTAATCCA
This sequence comes from Candidatus Margulisiibacteriota bacterium, assembly GCA_028706105.1. Taxonomy (NCBI): domain Bacteria; kingdom Bacillati; phylum Candidatus Margulisiibacteriota; species Candidatus Margulisiibacteriota bacterium. The sequence goes on along the minus strand of JAQWCF010000031.1, from coordinate 13,763 downwards.
AATATTTCAACTAAATCTTGTATTTTATATGTTTTTTTCATCTTGTTTCTATTATACCTTATTATCCTTCATCCATATATTAAATTATTTACGTTATATTTTCAACTTGGTCTTAACATTACCTTTCGCTACTATAACATCATTTTTAACATCCACATCCACAGCATTTGCCTTAATAGTTTTATTCCCATCCAAGATTTGCACATTTTCATGCATGAACAATAATCCCTTTTCAACGTCATAAGTACCTTTGGTTGCTAATACTTTTCGTTCCTTTCTTTCATAGACAACACCTCCAACTAAATTAACTATCTTTTGCTGAAAATTAATATCTAGATTATTGGCCCTGATACTACTCCCAGTTATATCTTCCTTATCAATATTATTTAAAATCTGGGTGCCATCATTAACCCGAATAATTGCCTCATTTATATGCATTAATTTAGTAATCTGATTATATTTTCCATCTCTTGCCTGGAGCACATCTTCACCCAATCTAAAAACCAACCCTTTACCAAAAACGACTTCTGACTCTTTCTCTCCCAACAAAATGTCTGCCTCGCCAGCAGAAACAAATAACTTATATTCTTTACCTTTTTCTGAAACTAAATATTCCACACTAACCTTATCCTTCAGCTTCAATAAATTACTAACCGAAGAATAAACCCCCGTGTCACTATGAAGCAAATTCTTATCTTTGGTAATTATCACTTTATTGCTCAAAAAAATAACATTTTCATTAGTATCAAAGTCTAATTTACCCGAACTTATCTGCCATCCCCCTACCATTAATGAAAAAGAAGTCTCTGACGAGAAAACTCCAGCTAAATATCGAAGGCTATCTGCTCTAAGCACCACCCGCTCCTGACTCTCTGATTTGAGATCTAAACTTACCTCATTGAGAATTATTTCTTTTTTGAAAATATTCGCATTCACAGTAGCAACACTAATGGATTTCATTAAATTATCCCCTTTATTATCTAAAAAAGAACCATCTCTAATAGCTAAAAGGACTACGTTGTTTTTATCATAATAATAAGCTTGTGTTGCTATCAGTTCCCAGGCAGTTTTCTCTTTATCCCAGCCTCTTAAACGAACATCATTAAGCTCCATCATAAAATCAGGGGTAGTCATCTCCGAGGCTATCTCCTTTTTGACCTGCAAAGAAACAAAAAAATAAAGAAAAACAGCTACAACAATGCCACTAATAATAATCTTGGTAATATTTTTCATATTTGTATTGTAATGGTTAGTGGAACGGAAATACAATCCCAATTACACTCCCTCTGTCTTGCTCAGCAAGACATCTCCCTCTCAAGAGGGAGAATTATTATTTTCTCTCCATTTAATATTAGTAGGGAATATTTCTAATCAATAACGGTAGATTATTAAAATAACACTTACAGTATTAAACATTGCGCAAACGTGTGATGTAAACAAAATTTACGACCACATTCCAAAACATCTTAAAGCTGATAATGATATATGTGCTTTTTTTGAAAGAAATCACTAGTAAAACACATCCGCTTTAATTGAACTGATGAACAGTTCCGTCTTCGCTTACACTTCGACATCTCGATACAATTTTGCAATGCAAAATCACTCAGTGACCGCTCGATTAATGATTCAATTAATATCGATGTCCCGAAGCATACTCTATTAATTAAACTAAAAAACAGTTTAATTCTCTTGGTCTTTTCGGTAGTTTTTTAAATAAATAATAATTGGCTTACAACTTGGATAGCATCGTTTAATGAGTTACGAATTTAGCGACTATCCCCGAAGGGTGCAAGCAAAAGTAACAGTTACAACCCTGAAATCATTAGTTTCTCAACAAACCAAGACGGAGTAATAATATTCCCATTAAAAGGAAAATCATCTTCATCATTCGCTAAACCTGCAACCGCAGCTAATAAATTCAAAAAATCACCAGCTATAGTTATCTGACGTACAGACTGTATGGGCTTACCTTTTTCATAAAGCACACCTGAAGCACCCAAACTAAACTCACCATTGATGGAATTTGCTGTATGCATCCCCATAACATTAGTTACAAAAAAAACTTTATCCTGATTTAATAAATCAGTTAACGAGTTACTTCCAGATGGCACAATCAAATTAGTGGGCTTAATGGAAGGCATGCTATCATAACCACTTCTACTTGCATTACCAGTGGAATTCACACCATCCTTTGCGGCAGACTTTAAGTCATAGAGAAACCCCTGTAATACACCATTATTAATCAATTGTGTTCTTTGACCAGCTACACCCTCACCATCAACCAAAGAATAACCAATCGTATCCAAAATACTCCCATCGTCATACAAACTAAACTTTGTATTCGCCAAAATAGTACCTAATTTACCTTTCAGTACAGACTTATTATTCTGCACCTGCTCAGCAGAAAACAAACTAGCAAAGGTGCTTAAGAACATAGCAGCAACATCGTTTCTTAAAACAACTTTATACTCGCCACTTGCTATTGGGACTGCACCTAACATAGACAAAGCGTTTTCTGCTATCTTGTCCGCTAAAGGTTCTAACTGTAACTTAGCAAACCTTGTTTTATAGGAAAAGTCTCCACCCGACTCCATCTGTCCATTTTCTTCAGCAATAACTTCACCATCATACCCAAAATAAACTACTTTCTGTTTCTTAATATCACTATTTTGAACTTTATAAAAAAACTCACTACTACTCTCCGAGAATGCAAGACGCTCAACATTAGTTATTCTTTTGTCTTTTTCTCTTATTTTTTTTTCTAAATACTTAAGCGACTCTTCTTTATCCTTAACAGCTATACATTCATATGCATCATCAACGGTGAAGCTTTGCACTTGAGCAGAAACAGTAGTTGGCATCCGTAATGTTTCATCTTTTGGTGAAAGTTTATTTAAACTTACAACTTCTTCTAATTTATTATTCACTACCAATGACACTAATTCATTTCCATAAATAAAGCTCATCTTATTGTCTTTCATCACCCTAACAGAGTAACCAAGTTCAACCGATTCTTTATAATCTTCTATCTGATATTCTCTACAAGCTATTTGCCTACTCTTATCTGTAGCCAAATAAACATCATAGCTATCCAACTTTTGTTTGTCTAAATAACTAGAACAATTATCAAAAAAGTTTTTAATCTCTTTATTCATTATGTTTCCTTTTATAGTTTCTAGAGTCTAGTTTCTAGTCATTCCCGCGTAAGCGGGAATCAATTTACTGTTAAACTCCTGGATTCCCGACTAAATCGGGAATGACTCTTGAGCCTTTTCCTTTTATACATTTCAATTTAGTGATCACTTCGAGAACCTCAATCCCTTTTGGTTTTCTCCATTTACCAATTTACGTTTTTCCATTCACTTTTCAACTATTCCCCCTCTTGAGAGGGGGCTAGGGGGAGTGTTAGCTCCCTCCTATTGTTAACCCAGCAATCCTCATCGTTGGCTGAGCATCTGACACAGGAACATGATCATACTTCCCACAGACACCAGGCATAAACATCTTATCTTTTCCAACCATCTCAATATTCTTAAGGACTTCAATCCCATTTCCTATCAAACTTGCACCTCTAATTGGATGCTTGACTTTACCTTTTTCAATCAAATAACCTTCACTAATTTCAAAAACAAAGTCACCATTAGTAATATTAACCTGACCGCCACCCATCTTTTTGACAAGCAAACCTTGGTCAACTGTATCAACAATCTCCTCTGCCAACATATTTCTATCTTCAATAAAAGTATTACTCATTCTTGGAACTGGCTTACTCCTAAAGGATTCTCTTCTTCCATTACCTGACAGTTCTAACCCCAAAAGCCCTGCACTAAGCCTGTCTGTCATATAAGACTTCAAGACACCATTCTCAATTAACACACTACGCTTAGCAGGCACACCCTCGTCATCATACTCATAAGAACCATATACTCCTGGAACTGTCGCATCATCAATCACAGTAACATTTTCTGAGGCAACTTTTTGACCTATTTTATCCTTCAAATTTGAAGTGCCCTTATAAATAAAATCAGCTTCTAAGGAATGACCGCAAGCCTCGTGTACCATCGTTCCACCGGCTTCACCCATCATTACTACTGGCATTCTTCCTGTGGGCGCTGGCTTTGCCGTTAACATCATAATGGCACGTTCAGCTACTTTTTCAGTAATCTCCTCTAAACCCACGACGTCCATTACATCGTCATTGCCTGTTATCCCTGGCCCTTCGTAAGCTGTCTGAATAATATTTCCATCCTGAGCTACTATTTGAACAATAAAACGAGAATACTTTCTTCTATCAAACACTACCTCGTTTTTAGAATTAACTAAGAGAATATCGCTAACTGATGTTAAGTATCGAAAGGTTGATTGAACTATTTTCTCTGAACGAGCTTTCAAAGACTCACTGCAAGCCAAAAATTTATTTATTAGACTCTCTCGTCTACTAAAGGAAATATTTTCTTGATTTATAATATCTGACGGTAAAACTATTTTCTTGGAAGTAATGATATTGTTCCCCATGCTAACTGGAATTTGAACAGCAATTTGTTTCAAAACCTCAGGGCTAAAGTCGCTGGAACTAGAACTAAAGGTTTTATCTCCCTTAATATATCTAAGGTTCAAGCCTCTTTCTGACCCGACTTTAAGTGATTTCACCTTATTATTTTCTATAGTAAAAGTAAAAAGATCCTCATCTTGATAATATATGTCTGAATAGTCTCCATTTTTGGAAATTAAAATGTCTAGAATGTTACTTAGAAGTTCCTTGTCTAAGTCCTGCACTTTATACTTGTATTCTTAATAGTTCCTGATAGGCTTCAATAACTTTATTACGCACTTGCATTGTAAATTTAAGTGCCATATTAGCTTCTTCTGTGGCTATCATAACTTCATGCAACTCTCTATTTCTAAGAACAGTAAAATCATATTGATATTGGTCAGCTGTATTCAAAAGGTTATTCGTCTCCTGTATATTATTTTTAAGCATATTAGAAAAAGCACTATCTTGACCAATCTTATTATCTGACAAAGAGGAAATAGTCCCAATCGAATAATTACTTTTAATTGCTATGTCTTCCATGAATGTCCCCCTTAAATAATTATATGTTTAACTACAGAAAACGCAAGCCTTTCTTGCCAACTTTATTTCTTTCTTGATCAATTAATTTTCTAACATATGCCGACATAGAAGTTTTGTTCAAGTATGCTTGCAACCTAACAAACTCATACTCTTCATTGGATACTGTCACATTAATAGCAAGTCGTTCCTCTTTTTTATCCATCCATGCCTTCCGAGAATCCTGAGTAAAAAGGAAAGCAGACAACCTAAAAGATTGCCTGCTCTCGGTTTCCCCAACTCTTGCCCCCCGACAACGTTGATATATCGTTGCAATATTGTATTTATATAATAATAAAATTAAATATCATTGTCAAACAACTAAGACACATTGCAATATAGCAACATTACAACAGAACAACATCACAACACTGCCAATAGTGTTTTTAGCTACAAAAAGGGAAATAAGTACAACGTATATCGTAGATTATTTGTTACTGAAAGCGCCTACTATGATTACAAAAAACTGAAAACTAAACATAAAAGTAAAAACCACAAAAGGGTTAAAGTTTGGTTTACTGAAAGACAGGAATAACACTGCACCAATGATAGCCATTCTTAAATAAAAGTTACCTGTTACAACAAAAGCATTACCTTTTTCCGCTAAAGACTCCAGACCTTTTACCTGAATACGAAAATTAATTATTGCTGTCAATGCTCCGACAATAGCGCTAAGCACCCAGTCCCTTTTCAAAAAAAATACTAGCAATATTAATAAAGAATAAACTAAAAAACCCACTCTTTCGGTAATAATTGCCTGATTTTTTAAAGTTACCATCATATTCTTTCTATTTCCTTATACACGACGTAACCACCACCAACAACACCAAAAATAATCCCAATTATCATAAATATGCCAGGCGTTCCTAGCCACTCATCCAGCTTTTTACCAACAAACAAGAAAAATAATAAAGACAAAATTATTGTAAAACCTATTTGATAAACCAAGGTCAAAGAACGTCCCAAACTAACTGCATCCTTATTAGCCTTAGTCTTAATATCCTTTTCTTCTGATAATTTATCTTTTTTTATTTCCATTAGTTTTGATTTACCAACCCATTCAAAGAGTCTAACATTTTTAATCTAGTCTGTATCATTTGTGTATTAGCTGTGTATAAGGTTTTGTCAGCCAACTCTACCATTAATTTATTATAGTCTACATTAGAGGACTCGTAAGAGCCTTGCCTGATAACAAAATCTTCAGGAATAAATAATTGTCCCTCATCAATAACATCGACATAAAACATTACGTTATTAACAGAGCGTAATTTATCAACACCAATAACATTAACTATTTTCAATCTAGTTATTACATTGCCATCAGAACCGTACACGTAACCTTTACTATCCACTTGTATCGCTGTGCTACCAGACAAACCAATAGGAGAATCGCTTTCATCTAAAACAAACAAACCTCCGGACAACGAAACCATCTGCATACTGGAATTAACCTGAAACCGTCCATCACGAGTAAGAAACACCCCACCCCTTCCGTCTGATAAAACAAAAAACCCACTTCCCTCAATTGATAAATCAAAAGGACGATTTGTAATTACTAATGGTCCTGAGCTAAAAACATTTGTACGTTTTACGACTTTCTTGCCTGTTTTTTCATCATTGTATGCAACAATCTTAATTGTACGATAGCCAGGAGTTTTAATGTTAATAGCATTTTCCATTAACACTCCTTGTTGCAACTCAGAAACAGATAATGCCTGAGAAGCATTATTTATAGTTGAATCAGCAACTATTACAGTTAATAGAAAAACAAAAATAACAATTATTTTCTTCATTTGCTATCCTTCTTTACACTGTTTGTCTTAACAGCATCAAACTTACTTTTTCCTTTTCTTTTTTGTTCTAACTTGTAAACAAAGGCTAAGACCTCTGCTACAACAGAATACATTTCTGGAGGTATTTCTGTTTCCAGCTCCAAAGTTCCTAATAATTTAGCCAACGCAGCGTCCTGATAAAGAGGCACATCATTTTCTTCTGCTATCCTAATAATCTCCTCAGCAATACTCCCCTTACCTTTTGCTAAAATAATCGGGGCTACATTTTTTTCAGGGTCATATTTAATAGCTGCAGCAACTTTTAATGGTTTTCTCTCTTCTTTATTTTCCACTTTTATCCTCTTTACCTCTTCCTATTAACCTTTTTCTGTTCAGTTTCTAGTCATTCCCGATTTAGTCGGGAATCTACTAATCCATTTATGTTTTTAGATCCCCGCCTACGCGAGGATGACACGGCATACATTATTTTCTTCTCAATCTTTCCATTCACTATTCACTTCTCACTATTCACTATTTAGGCTTCCGCACTTATTCGTCTTAATTTATCTAAATCCAACGTTGGCGATAATATTTTATTTATATTAATTTTCTTAATTTGAGTTTGAAAACCCTGCACATTAAAATCAAGCACCTTCATCTGATCCCTCAACATGGCTGAGTTAGCAGCAATGTATTGCCTAGCATCATCATTGTCAGTATTAAACAAATACCAAATATCTTTATCAGATATTTCTACAATTACCGCGACTTCACCCATTGATTCAGTCTCTGTCTTTAATATTATCTGAGTTTTATGCGGATTGACAGGTGAGCCGTCTTTTGAGGTATCCCTTTTGACTAAAATCTCAATGTCTCTTTTTTGTTCTGCAAAAGGATTAGGAATCATCCAATAATAATATTTATCAGGGAGTGAAGGATCATTGTATTTGGACATTTTACTTAATATCCCTTGAGCCGTCATATTGGAAACATTTTCCACAAGTGATTTATCCAAAGCCTTCAACGCCTCCAATAAGTCCTTCCCCTTGTCATCCAACTGTTGGTTAGAAAGCTGTTTATATATGCCTTTTATTAGTGACTGCAAGGCGTTAAAGTCTTGAGCCCAACTCATTGGCATCTGCATTGGCTTATTTTGAAGTTGCATCATCATTTGTTGCAAAGAAAACAATTGATCTTGTGTTAATTTCCCAGAATCTAATATCTCTTGCAACACAGAAATATCAGCAGCAGACAAAAGTCCTGGTTGCTCAAGCAACATTTGCAAAATATTAGCTTGTGCTGTTGGCAAAGACCCTCCACTTATTAGCTGACTAATAGACTCAACATGAGAACCATTCAAAAGCCCCATGCCTGACAATAAACTCATAACAGAGCTAAGTTGATCAGCTGGCAATCCTCCCTGCGAAGAGACAAGCTGAGACAACAGTTCCATACTTTCTTGTGACATTCCTGGCAAAGCATTATTTGCAGAAGACAAAGAAACATCAGTTTTAGGAGAAGCCAAAGTATGTAAGGCACTATTCAAGGCTATTTTCTGGTCCATTTTTAAGGGTGCGTCTGCAACCATTTTATCAAGCGCTACTAAAGTATTTTTATCATTACTACCATTCAAAACATCAGCTAACAAAACCCTCTGCTCCGTAGAGATTGAGCCAGCATTTTGAATCTGCAAAAGAGCTTGCTTTTGCTCAGTGGTAAGACTTGCTGAGGAACTAAATAACTGAGAAAGAGCTTCTTTATAATTGGCAGGTAAAGAAGAATCTTTTTGCAACATCTGACTAATAGAGTCTTTCATATTGGCTGGTAAAGCATTTTTAGAAAGCAATAAATCCTGCATTGCCTTTGTTTGCTCCTCAGTCATGCCCACAGAACCGTTCATCATTTGCTGGATAGTCTCCTGTTGAGTCTTAGATAAAGGCGCATTTGTTGATAAAGCATTATTTAAGGTAGATCGCTGTAAACTAGAGACATTGTTTATCTGAGAAATCTGTTCTTTTTGAGTTGCAGACAGAGCGATATTCTCTTTACTAAGAAAATTATCTTTATTATTCATTTGCTTAATTCTTGAATCAAATTCTGACAATAATGAAGACAAACTAGAAGTAAGTCCTTGGCTTAACAAATTAGGAGCTTGATCTAGACCCTTGGCAACTGCTTGAATTTGTTGATTTAAATTCTCCACTTGCTGAGCAGCACTCATCTGTCCGGAAAAAAACTGGTCCAAAGCATTAACTGCACTTTGATTTCCCGCTACTCCCTTTGCCAAAGCTGTAAAGGCAGCAGTCTGAGCTGACTGACTATTGCCCTTGGACTGCAATGCACTAAATAATTGCTCAAAATTTTCAGGACTTAACTCAAGTCCATGTTCAAGCATCTTCATTGCTAATGACTGGTTTTCAGCTGAATCAGCCATGCCCATTGTAACTAGCTGAGACGATAAATCCTGTGCAGAGAGACTTCGCATAACAGAACTTGATGAAGAAGCAGAACTTGCAGCGGCCGCAGCTGCTGCGGCTGAAGCTGACGACGCACTAGATGCAGATGAAGCACTAGATGCTGACGATGATGAGGAGGCGCTAGAAGACGAAGACGACGAAGAACTTGATGAGCTAGACGAATCTGTTGTCTCAGTAGTTTCAGTAGTCTCTGTAGTAGTTGGCTTAATTGTTGGCCATATTATAGGTGCTCCTGGATGTATTCCTCCACCAGAACCTGCTCCGACATTATCCATGAATTACCTCCAAAAATTTTCGACAAGAACCTTAAGCCCGATTATACCAATAAATTAGACAACTGAATAAGAGAAAAGTTCCTTTTAAAGCATTAAGGATTCAAGAAAAACATTAACGGAATCTATTCCTACCTCTTTCAAAGAAAAGGATTCTCTATCCATCAGCCATTGCAACAAAAGGCCATCGACAATTGATAACAACTGAATACTCTTAACTTGTGGATCAAGTTTCTTAAAAATACCCAAACTGACTCCATCCTCAAGTATTCCTGCAACTAAACTACGCAAAGATTGATAGACATCTTTAATTTCCTGAGAACTAATTTTAGGATTACGGACTAACTCCGTCCAAAAATCAAAATAGATATAATAAGTATCAGAATATTTCTCTATCGTTGCAAAGTATTGTTCATAAAAAGTTATAAGTTGTTTTCCTGGATCATCAATAGCATTAACTACATCATGGATTTGCGCTTCTAACGTGGAAAACCACATTTTGAATATCTCTAAAAATAATTCATCTTTACTCTCGAAATATTCATAAAGAGTTCCTTTGCCAACATCAGCGGAAATAGCGACATCGTTCATTTTTGCTTCTCTAAACGTATATTTCGCAAAAACTGGAATCGCAGCTTGAACTAGACGTGAACGTTTTTCCTGTTTATTAACTATCTTCGGCAAAAAAAATCCTCCTCAGTGAACGTAGCTACAAGTTTACAAATAATCTACTCATCAGTCAATAAAACCAAAAAATATTCTCTATATTTATTAATAATTAAATGTTTGAGATCAACATAAAGCATATTAAACCGTCATAAGACGGAATAATATGTTATTTGTTAAATAGTTTGGAATATTTTGAGGTTAGCTACTCTTAGCTGCTGTTCTAATACAAGAAGTGCATACTTGCACTTTCTTGTTACCAATTATTTTTATCTGTAGGTTAGGCAGAAAACGTCTTCTTGTTCTTCTCTTCGAGTGAGAAACATTGTTTCCTGACATTGGTCCTTTTCCGCAAACTTCACATTTTTTAGCCATCTATAACACCTTCTACAATTTGTATTAATTATCTTGAAAACCAGTATACTTTATCATAAATGTAAGCAAGTAACAATAAGCAAATTTCAATAATTTACCTTGAAAAACACCATCCCAGCATGAACTTCTTTTAATATTTCTCTTTTAGTCTCTAGCTCAAACAAAAAATTACGCAAGGCAGTTGCTTCAACAGAAAAAGCCATTAGTAATTCTTCAAAAACAGCGGGCCTTCTTCTAAGATATTCAACAACTGCTTTTTGAGTCAGCTCAGCACCAGAATTACTGGATGGGTGAGCACCTATAATATCAACATTTTTAAAATTTAACTGTTCACTTATCTTTTTTAGTTCATCAAAAGATAAAGGTTCAATCCCTCCATATGCTGGTGGTCTGGCTACAGTATTTAATTGCACTCTATCTGGTTTAATTTTAGAAATAGCAGCAGCTAATAATTTAATTTCACTGTCACTATCATTTATACCTTTCACAAAAAGCACCTCGAGCCACATCTTGCCTGAAAAAATCTTTCTAAACTCAATTAGCCCATTTACCACATCCGAAGCGAACACATCTTCTACTGGTCTATTTATTTTCTTAAAAACTGACTGAGAGACTGCATCTAAAGAAGGAACTATTAAATCTAAACCCAAGAGCTCGTTTCTAACCTTTTCCTTCCTTAATAATAAAGAATTAGTAAGCATTACTATTGGATAAGTGAATTCTTTTTTCAAAGAAGAGATCATTTTATCTAACTCAACATGTAAAGTTGGTTCACCCGAGCCAGTTAAAGTAAGGTAATCAATAGCGGATTTCGTTTCTTTGATTTCTTTTATCAACGCTTGTGTATCAACATACTCTATTCTATCTTCATTTAACTTATCAGTAGGGCAAACCTCACAATAAAGACAATCAAGATTGCACTTCTTCCTTGGGACCAAATCAATACCTAAAGAAAGCCCTAACCTTCTTGAAACAACAGGACCAAAAGTATATTTATGATTTGGAAAATGTGGATTTGTTGATTTATTGATTTGTTGATTTGTCATATGGTTGTCTTTCACTTTATTTCCTTTGTTACTTTAATAACTTTAGTTTACTAACTTCTATGGAGGTAAGCTCTCGATATGCACCTAAGTTTAATTTGCCTAATTTAATTGGACCTATTTCAATTCTTTTGAGTCTTGTGACCTCATAGCCCAATTGCTCAAACATTTTTCTGATTTGTCTGTTTCGCCCTTCTTTTAAATGTATCTCTAAAATCACGCCTTCATTATCTAAAACAAAACACTTAGCAGGCATAGTGATTTTTCCTTCGAGTAATAAGCCTGTTTCTAGTTCTTCATGAGCTTTAACATTCAACGGCTTATCTATAGTTACTCTGTATATTTTAGCTATTTTACTTTTTGGGTGAATCAAAGCATTTGTTAACTCCCCGTCATTTGTTAAAAGCAACAAACCTGTGCTTTGACGGTCAAGCCTCCCAACAGCATGAAGTGACTCGTATTCTTTTGGCAATAAATCATATACTGTTTTTCGATATTTAGGATCATTTCTAGTTGTAATGTAATCTTTTGGCTTATTCAAAATCAAATATTTCTTTAAATCTACCCTAACTTGAGAATTTAAGTAAACAATTTTATCTTTCTTAGGATCCACTTTTACCCCAAGCTCAGTAACCTTTTTCCCGTTGACCTTCACCAGCCCACTAGTAATATATTCTTCACATTTCCGTCTGGAAGCTATACCACATTCTGCCATAAATTTCTGAAGTCGTACTTCGGTCATTAGTTAATCTTGATGATTTTCTTAATATCATCTAATGTTTTGGAGGCTACTTTTCGTGCTTTCTCGTTGCCAGCAAAAATAATTTTATCAAGTTCTGCTTTATCGGCTATTAAGGCTTGTCTCTTTTCTCTGATTGGCTTCATGAAGGCAATCAGCGCATCCAGAAGCTCTTTTTTACAGTCAACGCATCCGATAGTTGCCGTTTTACATCCAAGCTCAACCTTGGCGCCCTGACCAAAAATTTTGTGAAAAGCATAAACTCCACATAAATCCGGATTCCCTGCATCTGTCCTGCGAAGTCTTTGTGGATCCGTAAACATTGTTTTAATTTTTTTTACAATAGTATCTTCATCATCTGCAAAAAAGATCGCATTACCATAGCTCTTACTCATCTTTCGTCCATCCGTGCCAGGCAAGACAGGAACGTCCGTATATAAGTCTGCTGGTTCTTGAAAAAAATTAGTTTTATACAGGAAATTAAATCTTCTGGCAATCTCTCTAGTAAGTTCGAGATGGGGTGCTTGATCCTTTCCAACTGGGACAGCATCAGCCATATACATTAAGATATCCCCTGCCATTAAAACTGGATACCCCAAAAACCCATAAGTGTTCAGATCTCTACCCTTAAGTTCCTCAATTTTGCTCTTATAAGTAGGAACTCTTTCCAACCAAGGCAAAGGAGTAATCATAGACAAAATCAAATGAAGTTCGGCATGTTCTGGCAAATATGACTGGACAAACAACGTTGCTTCATTTGGATTAATTCCAGCTGCTATAAGGTCTGCTACAACTTCATAGGTATTTTCTTTTATACTTACATCTTGATCATAAGCAGTAGTTAGTGCATGTAAATCTGCCACAAAATAATAAGCATCATACTTATTTTGCAAATCTACCCAATTTTTCACTGCTCCAAAGTAATTTCCTAAATGAATCTTCCCTGTAGATTGAATGCCACTTAATAATCTCTTTTTCATAAAAAAATTATATCACAGAGAACAATTGCTCTAAAGGAGAAAAACCATACATTATTTTAATAACATTATCACTATTTAGAACAGACGATAACATTGCAACAATTAATACTGTAAATGCATATGGTAAATATCTTGACACCCCAACTTAAGGCAACAAATTGTGACCTCAAATTTTCATTCTCACTTTCATTAAGCCTAAACATAAAATCTTTAATAATATACTTTCAGCAATAGGAAGAGAGAAACAGTTAAAAAGATCTCTCGACTACGCTCGAGATAACAAACCAATAGAGTTTACCCTGAGCGAGCTTTGCGAGTCGAATGGGCTC
>JAQWCF010000030.1 GCA_028706105.1 Candidatus Margulisiibacteriota bacterium | reverse complement strand
TTTCTTAAAATATTCTGTATTATTAGTTTTGGTCATCTTTTTTTACCTCCATTTTTATTTGCGTAAATTAGAGTTTACGATGACCATCCTTAAATCTCAAATTGCAAACAAAATTGTACACTACCAAATATTTTGCTGTTCCTGTTCTAATAGGTGGCAGTATGGTTGGGTATCCAGCCTTGTCTGTGGCATTTTCTGTTTTATTGACCTGTGCAGGTGGGATAACAAGATCAGCGGTTTTATTGCATTCTCGTTTAAAACATCCAGACACTAAGTTCCACCCTATAGTGTATTTGATGACAGTGGTTCCTTTTAATGTAGGATTTGTGTATACGATGCTTGCTCTGAATATCCCAGGACAAAACCCTAGAGTTTTAAAAGAAATAAGAGATATTACCTATCAGGTGCTTTGGGGTCTACATCTTTCATCTTTAAAGAGCAAGCTTAAGCCAGACGAGGTCAGGGTTCTTTTTAATAACATACTCAGGTTGAGTTGGGATATTATGAAATATCAAGATTCTCATTTTTCGGCAAAGGGGGACGAACATAGAAAACATTTTGTAATAATTCCAGCAAGTTTAGATAAAAAACAGCGGAAAAATATTATAAAACATTTAAATTCTGGCAAACGTGTTATCTTTATAGATTCCGCAGATAGAGTTTTGCAGCTTAGTAAATATTTGAGAATCAAGTGTGGGACTGAAGTTTTAAAAAGAGTATATTATTATGATTTTTATCAAATGTTTCCTGATTCTTCAGGCGCTGTAGATGATAAAGGGAATCCATATATTAAACATCTATTTGACGGAGAAGGTAAAGTGGACACTACTCTTCGTAAAAACATATGAGGTTTAAAATAATCGCAAATTTGTCTTGTAATATTTTTTTAAAAAAGCTTCAATTCACGCCCTACATTGAATTGTTAGCTTCGCAAATAATCGAGAATCGTCTTGTTCCGGAGCTTTGTAAAGGAGCGAAAATTGAGAGTGGTCAATTCCATTGTCTACAGAGTAAAGTCATTCAGTGTGCTGGTGCTTTTGATTATTCTCAGGACATGGTTATTATGACTGCCAGAAGAATTTAACAGTTAATGCAATATTTCTTTTAAATTTTCGATAACTTCATATGAAGCATAAAATTGTGTCTGTTGATAAATATGGTAAAGTTGAAAGATTAAGACTGAAAGACCAGAAGATGCTTCTCTTGATTCGAGATGGAATAACCAAGCGAGTAAAAGATAGTGATAGTATTTTAGAAATAGGTACAGGTATTCAGGCTGTCCTTGCTCGTCAAATATTAGAAGGATTACAAAGAAAAAATGTGGACTTCTTATTAACTGATATTGATCCAGAGGCAGTTGCTGGGGCAAAGAATTCAGTAAAAGAATATAGCAATGTGAATGTTGTTGAGGGTGATTTGTTTTCTATTGTTCCGTCAGAAAAACAGTTTAATGTTATTTTTTGGAATCCTCCTTGGTACGATAGTTTCAGGGAAGATAAACATAATGGCCCAGCTTATTTGGATGAAAAAGGCTATAAAAATGTTCGTTTGTTTTTGCAACAGGCTCCTAAGTATTTACAGTCAGGCGGTTCTGTTTTTATTGTTTTTCCGATGGAGCAGTCTGCTTTCCTTTGGGATGAGGCAGAAAAACTAGGTTTGGATATTGATGACCATCTGTCGTATTCAACGGAGAAGAGACGAATTGTTCTTTATGAATTCACGGTGCCTGAAACATTAGATGTGCACTAAACATAATTTTCAAGTGGACAATGTTGACACTAAGCTTGTCGAAGTGAACCAGTGAACGTTATAATACTCTTATGTTGCCACCAATTACTAAAGGTTTATTAATTCAATACTTAGTGTTATTGCTTATTCTTGCACCAGCTACTTTCTTTATAGTCATGTATCATCTATCTTTACCAAAAGAGGCATTAGAAGAAGAATCAGAGCCAACAGAGAAGGCTGAGGAGCAAGAAGCTACAACTAAGAAGGCAGAGAAGCCTAAAAAAGCAGACATTCATAAACTATACGCTGACATTAAGAAGAAATACGATCCCTCAAAAGCCGGAGACAAAAAAACTAGGCTTCGAAATAAACAGATAATGCTTAAAGTAGAAAAAGCTTATAAGCTTAAAGATATTAAAACTCTACAGTCTTTCTAAATTTCAGTCTTGTGCCAGAAATATCCTTCAATCGGAATAAACCAGAAAGAACAGGCGTATTTGTTGTCTGTTTTGATAGCTTTTAATCTTTCTGATAAAGAAGCTATTCTTGTTTTATCCATAATAGCCGTAATTATATTGTTGTTAGATTCGTCTTTTAATGTTTGTAAGATAAAGCTAATATTGGGGATATTGTTATTGTCGTGCCTGCTTTGGATGCTTTCACCGTTGGAGACAACCGTTTCATGAACATATTCTTCTGCTAAACATTCTAAAATTTCTACTAAATATTCTGTTTCATGAAGATTAATTATAACCATTGTATTAAGTTCGTTTTCCATCATATCCTCCTGTTTTTGTTTGTTTCTCCAGCTTTAGCTAGAGAATATTTGGTCATAATAGGTCCGACAATTTCAGTTATTATCGTTGAGCCTAGCAAGACGTTAATAACTATGGCAGACAATACTTTTCCCTGAACACCTAGATTCCCAAAATCTTTTGCTACAATTAGTGCAAGACCAACAGCTACGCCTATTTGAGAGAGCAAACTAAACCCAATATACTTTTTAATAATTGGTTCAGTGTCAGCTATTTTGGCGCCTAAAGAAGCTCCTGATATTTTCCCTAGCATTCGAGACACAAGAAATACTAAAACGACAGCCCATAAACTAAATAGTACAGATAATTTTAGATGCGCGCCAGCTGTCACAAAAAAAGCGATAAAGATAGGAGGTGATATTCGTTGAACAAAATCTATTAGTTTTTTGCCAGATAATTTTGAGAAATTGGCAAGAATTACCCCGTAGGTCATGTTTGCTAGCAGCGGTGATACCCCTAAGGTATTGGCTAGTCCAGTGATGAACAGTAGAGTTCCGAAATTTATTATATAAACGTTTTCTGATTGGACAGATTTTCTGCTGATGTTAACTATAATATAGCCAGCAATTAATCCAATTAGTAGGGAAAAGGCAATTTCTCTAGAAGCAATAAAAATAACTTTTAGAAAATTTATATTCGTTGAGGGCACTAATAGTACTTTCGCAATAGATGCAGCTAGAGAATAAAACATTAAGGCAAAAGCATCATCTAGCGCTACAACAGCAAGGATCATTTTGGTTAATGGCCCCGTTGCTCTTAGTTCTCTAATTACCATTACAGTTGCCGCTGGTGCAGTTGCAGACCCTATCGCTCCTAGAATTAAGGCAAGGGGAAGATTTTTAAAAAATAACAAGATACAAGTAAACACCAAGATGAAAGTTATTAGTGATTCAAATAAGGCAACGATAAGAATTTTTTTGCCCGAAGTGTACAGCTCATATAGTTTGATTTCAGCGCCAACAATAAAGGCAATAATTGCTAGAGCCAAATCGCTGATAATGCTTACTTCAAAAAGTAGCTTTTCAGAAAAGACATTTAATAAAGAAGGTCCTAAGGCTACTCCGATAATAACATAGCCAGCTACTGCCGGTATTTTTAGTTTCATGCATATTTTTCCTGCAAGATAGCCAAAGATAGTTGCCAGGCCAACGACCTCAAGGGCGTTTAAATTTAAAATGTTAAGCATATTTTTTCACAATCAAAATGATAATCCTTTTGATAATTCAGCACAAGGGAGCAATCCCCTTGTTACTATGTTTTTTCTGCGGTAATTTAAGAGTATGAAGAAATTATTGGTTGCAAGCCTATTTTTATCACTTGCTTTTGCCTTCACTTTGCCAGAGGGGAGATATGAGCTAAGTGAACAAGGCGTGAATTATGGCTTGTATGTGCCAGCTAGGTTAGGAGACAAGATGATTTTAGTGCTTCCCGATGTTGGCATGACAGGCAAACAATGCCTTGAGTTTTGGTATGAGTATGCAAAACAATCGAATGTACTAGTTTTAGCCCCAGATGCCTTAAATGATGATGTGTGGCAAAAAGATGATGAAGAACGAATAATGAGAATTCTTAATATAATTAGCCGGGACTATGGAAAAATGAAAATTTTAATCCAAGGAATTTCTACTAGTTCTCATTATGCTTTATATTTAGCAATTAATAATCCAGAGAGGTTTGATGCACTATGCAATTTTACAGGCTTAGTTGTTAATTCTTTAAGTTCAGAAATTGTGCAAAATTTTGAAGGACAAACAAAGATTCCCTTTCTTTTTGTACACGGAATGCTTGACGAAGAAATCTCTAAAAAACATGCCCGTTGGGATGTACAGAAAATGAGAGAAAAAGGCTATGAGATAACCTATTGGGAGATAAATAATTCCAAGAAAGAAAAAGCGTATAAAGATATTATTGCTTGGTTTGAAGCTGCTATTTCTCAGTAGGATAATCGTGAAGATTCCATTCAATCATTCCGCCAGTCATGCAATACACTCGCATGAAGTTAAAGAGTTTCATTATTTCCATTGCTTTTTGTGAGCTAGAATGTCTTTGTCCACATAAAATATAGGATTCATTTTTGTTTAAGTCTTTTAATAAGGAAGAAGTTTTAAAATCCCGGATAGGGATGTTGATGGCATTTTTTATATGTCCTCTTAAAAACTCTTTTTCGCTTCTAATGTCGATAACAATGTAGTCATCTCCAGAATCTGATTTATAAATAAGGTTATAAGTTGCTGAAGGAGAGATAAACCCATATCTAGGTTTATTTATGGCTGAGTTCTTTGTGTTGGCAAAGTTTGTCTTGTATTCCAAGACAAGCTTTACGGTAAGGATACCAAATATAGTGATAATAATTGTGTTAATAAAAAAGAAAAAGTCCATATTTTGTCCCCTTTGGTAAGATATTACCAATTCGCAGTGAACTTATCAATAGCTTTTGGTTGCCTCAAACAGTTATAGGTCGTATAATTTTTTAGTAAATTTCATTAGGCGGAGGTCTTAGCATGGTAGAAAAAACAACAGAAAAGTTTGAGTTTAAAACGGAAGTAAAACAGTTATTAGATTTAGTGATACATTCTCTTTATTCACACAAAGATATTTTTTTAAGAGAGCTTATTTCAAACGCATCTGATGCAATTGATAAAAGAAAGTTCCAGTCTTTGACTGATGTTTCTTTAGGAATAGATTCTTATAAGATAAAAATTATTAGAGATGAAAAGAAAAAGATTTTAACAATTTCAGATAATGGAATAGGTATGAGCAAGGATGAATTGCTGGATAACTTAGGAACCATTGCTCGCTCTGGTACTAAAAGTTTTTTAGAGAACATCAAATTAGAAAAAGATAGTAATTTGGATTTAATTGGTCAATTTGGAGTTGGTTTTTATTCAGCCTTTATGGTTGCAGATAAAATTGAAGTTGTGTCCAAAAAAATTGGTGAGAAAAAAGCTTATAAGTGGATATCAACTGGCGAAGGTGGCTTTGAATTAGAGGAAGCTACAAAGATAGATGCTGGAACTGATGTAATACTATTTTTAAAGAAAGAGGATAAAGCTTATTTGGATGAGTATGAGCTTAAACAGATAGTGAAGAAATATTCAGATTTTGTTGAGCACCCAATTGTTATGGATACTAAAAAGAACGAATATCCAAAAAAGGAAGATGGCTCAACGGACTATGATGCAACCCCAACAGAAATTACTTCTGAAGAAGAATTAAATTCTAGAAAAGCTATTTGGGTAAAATCAGCTTCCGAGGTAACCAAAGAAGAATACAATGAGTTTTATAAACATCTTTCACATGATTATTCTGATCCGTTTAAGATAATTCATTATAAGGCCGAAGGAACAATGGAGTTCAAGGCTTTGCTGTATATTCCTGCCAAGTCTCCAATTAATATGTATCAACCGGACGATAAAAAAGGCATCCAGCTGTATGTTAAAAGAGTTTTTATTATGGATGACTACGCGAATATTGTTCCTGAGTATTTAAGGTTTGTGAAGGGCGTTATTGATTCAGGAGATTTGCCGTTAAATGTTTCTAGAGAGATTTTGCAACAAGACAAGCACTTAGATAAGATAAAAAAGGGTGTTGTTAAGAAAATTTTAAATACTCTTAAACAGTTAAAAGAAAAAGAATTTGACGAGTATAGCAAGTTTTACAAAGAATTTGGAGCAGTCATTAAAGAAGGAATCCATCATGATGATGAAAACAAGGAACTTTTGTCAGATTTGGCTATTTATAAAACAACGAAGTCAGGCAATGCTTATAAAAGTTTAGTCCAATATATTGCAGAGATGACAACAGAACAAAAAGATATTTATTATTTACTTGCAAACAGTGAAGAAGAAGCAAAGAAGCTTCCAGTCTTAGAGGCTTTTAACAAGAAAGGCTATGAAGTTATTTTAATGACTGATCCAGTTGATGATTGGGTTGTTAGTTCATTATTAGAATATCAAGGCAAGAAATTAGTCGCTGTGGATAAAGGGGATGTAGACATCACGGACGAGAGCGAGAAAAAAGAGCTAGATAGTAAGAAAGAAGAGTACAAGGATTTATTAGATTTCATGGGAAAACAACTATCCTCTGACGTTAAAGAAGTGCGTTTTTCAAGTAGGCTAACAAATAGTGTTAGTTGTTTGGTAAATGACCAATACTCTATTACAAAAAACATGGAGCAGATGTTCAAGGCAATGGGTCAAGTAATGCCTGCACAGAAAAAGATATTAGAATTAAATCCAGAGCATAGATTAATTGAAGTGTTAAAAAAAGAGTATGAGGCAAATAATAATTCAGAATTGTTAAAAGATTATACGGATCTTATTTATCAGCAAGCGTTGATTGCTGAAGGAGACAAACTACAAGACCCTGTTTCTTTTACTAAGAAGCTAACTGAGCTTATGCTCAAAGGATTATAGTAATTAAGTCGTCTTCCTGTAGGTGAGGACGACTTAATTTTTTATTTTTCAGAATAAAAGTCTAATTCTACACGTCTATTTAGATAGTTATTATTAGTTGCTTTTGTATGTCCACCTGATTTAGTTTTAATTTTATTGTTGGAAATATTATACTTTTTTATTAAATCGTTTTGAACGTTTATAGCTCTTTGAAGAGATATCTCGTCTGGATTTTTTTCGTGGCTATTTGCGTATCCAACAATTGAAACTTTTAAATTAGGATTTTCTTTCAATGTTTTAGCTGCTTTTTGTATATAGTTATTTCCAGGGTTTCCGATGAAGGCGCTATTATAAAAAAACCGATCGATAACTATTTTTTTGTCATTATCAAAAATAATTTTTGGTGCTTTTTTGGGTTTTGGTTTGCTTTCTTTCTTTACTGGTTCTGTTTTTATTGGTTTCTCAATGATAGTAACAGTTGGAGTTGTTACAATAGCTTTTTGTTTTTTCTCTTCCTCAATTATCATTCTTAGTTCTTTAGGAATTTCGTCTTTTTTGTCTGGAGCAAGCACAGTGTTTTCTTTTTTACCATTAAGAGGCATTAACCCCAAACTGAAAATAGCAATAATATCCGATTTTTTGTCTGCAGGGTTATGTCTCGCCTTTACTGTGAATTTATGTTCAATCTTTTTTTTGGATAAACTTAATAATCCGATACCAAGCTCAATCCCATTATCTATTTTGCCATTAAAAGCAAAGATACTTAGCCCTGCTGTCAAAAAAGGTTTTGTTCCACAGCAGAGTTCCGGTAGTAAAAATTCTCCACTTAGACTGCTGTAAAAGACAGCGGCGCTTTGTCCGCTGGACTTATATTCGCTAGGAAGATAGGCGCAAGAAAGGTCTGCTCTAAAAGATTCGGTAATTGGTTTGTTTAATCCAACACCCAACATAATACTGTTTTGTAAATCTGTAGCCTCGTGAAAACGGGTATAACCAAGAAAAGGGTAGAATCTGGTAGAAGAGTCATAGCTAAAGGTTGTTGTTGTAAATAAAACCATTGAAAGAACGCTGAATAGAATTTTTCTCATTTTGATAACTCCTTTTTAATAAGAAACGCAAGTAACTGCTTGATTGCTTTTGTAAGATAATAAGGCTAAATATGGATAAAATCAAACAACCAGAAGTTTCGTTAAGAAATAGTGGTTGTGGCTAAATGAATTATTCTATATAATTATTTGCCTAAGTTAATTATTTAGAGTAATTGTTGTGTTTCCGCCGGGGTGGTGGAATTGGTAGACACGTGGGACTTAAAATCCCATGAAAATTAATTTTCGTGCCGGTTCAATTCCGGCCCTCGGCACCAGCCTTCGCTCTTTTTGCAGAGCTAAGCTCGGATAAACCGCCACCCAACAAACTAGGAGGTCATCATGAAAATATTTCAAAAAATGTATAAATTAATAGATAGTTTCCTGCAGAAGGAATCCACTAAAGGCTGTGGTTGTTCTTGTTCAGAAGATAAAACAAAATCGGAACAGAAAAATAAGGATTCACAGAAATGTTGCAAGGATTAGTAGATTTAGTTTTTCGTTGGCTAGGATTAGATCGTAGCAACCAGATAGTAGAAATGTTCCATTTTTTTGTATATGACACAATAAAAGTATTAATGTTGCTTTTTGTGATGATTGGGATAATCGGATATATCAGAACCTATGTGCCTATGAGTAAAGTTAAAGCCTGGGTGGAATCTAAAAATAAAATAGTTGCTCACTTGTCTGCTTCTATGTTTGGTGCGCTTACTCCTTTTTGTTCTTGTTCTTCTATTCCTTTGTTTATTTCTTTTGTGAAGATGAGAATACCCTTGGGTGTAAGTATGTCATTTCTTATTACCGCACCAATTCTAAATGAGTATCTCTTTGTTTTGATGCTTGGTTATTTCGGCTGGAAGATTGCTTTCATGTATGCGCTTAGTGGTATTTTAATTGGAGTAATTGTGGGGCTTTTCTTGGATAGATTAGAATTAGTAAAGTACATTGAGCCAGATATATTAAAAACAGAAGAAGCTACAGATACATTTGAGTCGTTAACACAAAAAGAAAGACTCCTATTTGGCTTAAATGAAGCATTAAGTATTGTCAAAAAACTATGGAAATGGATTTTGTTAGGGGTTGGCATTGGCGCTTTTCTTCATGGATATGTTCCAAGTGAGGCTATTCATAGCATCGTTGGTGCAGTTGGAATATTTGCAGTTCCAATAGCAGTTATTTTGGGCATTCCTATGTATGGAAGTTGCGCTGCGATTGTTCCTATTGCAGTTGTTCTCTTTGAAAAAGGGATGCCTCTTGGCACTGCTTTAGCGTTTATGATGGCAGTTTCAGCCTTAAGCTTACCAGAGGCAATTATTTTAAGGAGAGCAATGAACCTTAAATTGATAGCGTTGTTTTTTTCAATAGTTGCTATAGGCATTATGTTTACAGGATATATTTTTAATTTTATTAGTCCCTTATTAATTCAGTAGATTTTTTATGATTATCCAAAATAAGTTTATTAAGAAACTTAATGTTGCACTAAAACCATTTGGTGGCAGACTTTATTATGTGGGGGGAATTGTCCGTGATGACATACTAAAAATAGTAACAAAAGATATTGATGTGGTTGTAACGGGAATAAATCGAGAAACTTTCGAAAAAGTGTTATCCACTCATTGTACTGTTCAGCTAGTTGGAAAAAGTTTTGGAGTTTATAAATGCTTTAAAGATGGACAAGAGATAGACATCGCTTTCCCTAGAAAAGAAATTTCCATAGGTGATTTACATAATGATTTTCAAGTTGATTTTGGTCCACAAATTACCTTAGAAGAAGACCTTCAACGTAGAGACTTTACTATCAATGCCATGGCAAGAGATGTAGAGACTGGCGAGCTTGTTGATCCTTATGGTGGGGTGAATGACTTGAACAATCGAACACTACGGCAGCTTTCAGACAATAGCATTAAAGAGGATTATCTAAGAGCACTTAGAGCTCTTCAGTTTGTTTCTAGATTTGGATTCGAGATAGAGGCGGAGACATTAGTTAATATGAAAAAATACGAGTATTTATTTAGCACAATCTCTTCTGAAAGGGTAACGGTTGAGTTAAATAAATTTTTTAGAGGGACTAATCTGATTAAGGCAGTTAAGTGCTGTAAATGTTGCAATTTATTGGAACCATTGTTTCGTAATGTGACTGACCAACAGTTGGCTATTCTTGAAGAAATCAATAAGAAAGAAAGTTATGATGAGCTTATTATTTATGTTGTTTTCTTTTCTTTTTTTGAGGATCATAATGAAATAAAAGATATTTTAAAGATAGAGAAAGGTATTTACAAAAGGATCAAGAGCATTTTATCAATAATAAATAAAAAGAATGCTTCAAGTGAAGACATTAAGCTTTTATTAAACTTGTTAGGTCTCGATGATTATAAACGTTCAATAATTGTAAAAAAATATTTAAATATAACTTCAGATGGTGAAGTTGAAGTGTTAATGTTAGAAAAAATTGTTAGAGAAAATCAACCTTATTTACTTCAGCACTTGGCGGTGAACGGTGATGACTTAATAGCGTTAGGGTTTAGTGGAGCAAAGGTTGGATTTATTTTAAAAAAAATGCTTTTAGACGTGATTAAAGACCAAGCCAAGAATAATCGGGATTATTTATTAACTAATTTTTGTTCTTATACATAACAAATAAACATATAAACAAATCAACAAATAAACAGTATAATAACCCCCATGAGCAAAAGAGGAAATGTTCTTATTTATAATTTATTTCCAAGACTTACGGGTGCGATGACTAATTGGCCTGTTCATTTTAAACGCGCCAAACAGATGGGGTTTAATTGGGTCTATATTAATCCTATTCAGTATCCAGGCTTTTCAGGCAGTTTGTATTCCATCAAGGATTATTATCGAATTAATCCTTTGTTTTTAAAGGGCAGAATGTCCGAAGATAATCAGGTTAGAAACATGATTCATCGTGCACACTTAGAAGGATTGAAGGTTATTTTTGATTTAGTGATTAACCATACGGCGATTGATTCTGTTTTAGTAGAACAACATCCTTCTTGGTATCAAAGAAACTCTAAAGGAATCATTAAAAATCCTCAGGTTTGGGAAGGTGACAAGCTGGTATGTACCTGGGGAGATCTTGCTGAAATAGATAACGAGTCATCAGTGGATAGAGATAATCTTTGGAAGTATTGGTTAGACCTCATTAGATATTTCATTAAGCTGGGAGTAGATGGTTTTCGTTGTGACGCTGCTTATCAAGTTCCTGTTGAATTATGGGAACATTTAATTGGCACAATCCATGCGGAAAATAAAAAAATTGTTTTTTTTGCAGAAACACTTGGTTGCGAAATAGAAGACGTTATTGCTTTAGCCAAGGCTGGTTTTGATTATAACTTCAATAGTTCTAAGTGGTGGGATTTTAAAGAAGAGTGGTGTTTGAAGCAATACAGAGAGAATGCTCCAGTGTCGCCATCAATTGCTTTTGCTGAGTCTCATGACACACCGAGACTTGCGGCAGAGCTCAAAGGGAATGAAGCAGCTATAAAGATGAGATATCTTTTTTCAGCAATTTTCTCAACAGGAGTTATGATGCCGATTGGGTTGGAGTATGGATTTAAAGAAAGTGTCAATGTTGTAAAAACTTTGCCTGAAGATTGGGAGCCAATTAATATTGATTTAGTTGATTATGTTACAGTAGTTAATTCTTTGAAAAAGAAGTACAAGGTTTTTAAGGAAGACAGTAAGTTTGTTGAAGTTTGGAACAATAACGATAATGTATTTTCTATTTTAAAGATTTCTAATGATGGAACAGAGAAAGCGTTGATAATAATCAACAAAGACACAACTAAGACACAGCATGTCAGATTAAATATTGTAGAGATAATGGAAGTGCCTGCAAAAAGCATAGTTGATGTTTCTGTTGAAAATGCGGTTAAGAAGGTGACCGCTCTTTTTGAGAAAGCTCTAGCTCCAGCTCAGGTAACGTTACTGCTTTATCACCATCAACCACAGTAGTTCCTAGTAGGACGCTCATTGCTGCCAATGGGGCTCTAGTGAAGTATGAGGCGAAGATAAATAACACAATATGATTTCTTGGCATTAAGAGCCAGTAAATAACATCTTTATCTAATAATTCTTTTTGACGTGCATCAATATCTATATTAGCACCCATATGCTTATTTATTTGTCTTATTAGTTCAGTGCTTTCTTCATTTATTTCGGTTATTTCTTTTTTGTATTTTAAATAGTATTCCCATGCCTTATCGTCATGTCTTCCATTTTTTAGAAGGAAGGCTACAGTGTAGTGTTGGTTTCTAGAGAAAGGAGAGAATTCATCTCCAGTTTTAAAAGTTGGGATTAGTAACCGATAAACAGGTATTTTTAATTCTTTGTGAGTTAAATTAAGAGCTATCACTTCATGTCCTTTTTGTTTTAGTATAGATAATATTTTTTCTGCATCTTTTTTGAAATCATTACTATTAATATGGAAACAGCCTTTGACTGAAATTGTTTTTGCATTATTAATTATTCGGGTAAAATCAAGAATAAGTCGTGTTTGCCATTGTCCTTTAGTCATGTCAAAGTCTTCTGGGAAATTGTTAACATATGCCTCTCTGCCTTGTAGAAACTCTGTGAATGCTCTGATCATGGCTTTTTCTGGATCGTTGTGTGTGCCATACCCATCACCAGATCTGGAATATATATTAGGGGAATTATGATCTATGGCGTGAACTAAGATAGTTGTTACGTTGATAGTATTAGAAATATCAATAAAATATATTTGGATTCCTTTAATTGTTGCCCACTCAAGTAGCTTAAGAAGATAAGGATTATTTAGAGTAGAGTGGTCAATTAATCTTACTTTTGCATTATAAGGATCAAGTAAAAAGTTATCGATATGTTCTCTTTCTATCAGTTCACATAGACCTTGAGTAATGGCTTCCTCTTTTGTGTTCCCTGCGGCAAGTCCATTGGATGATTTTACTAAATCAGTAAAATTAACAGGAATAAGCGTGGGTTTGTCACTAGTTAGATTATACCCTTCAACCCATAATAAATCTGTGCCGCTTAGAATATCTTCGGTGCTTTCTGTTTCGGTATAATAGTGTATTTTAAATATATCCTTATAGCTACCCATATCCACCTTATCTTTAAGATAGTTATAGCTGGCCTTTATGAAGCCTTTGGCCTTGCCCATATCAAATTCGTACCAGCTTTTACGTTCAGAATACTCCATTATTGCGCTAGCCATAGATTGAGATTGGGTTGCTCCTTTACCGTGAGAGCCGAAAAAGCCATCATCAAAATCATAGACGGAATAAAATTCGTTATTGGAAAGTTTAGTCAATGTAAAGTTAAGATCAGGAAATGTTTTGGATAAAGAGTAAAAAGCATTCTGATAAGTTTCTTCTGGCAAGATAGATTTGTCTTGATCTTCACTGTATCCCTTAGGACTAGATTGTAGTATATAGTCTTCATGCATGCTGATACTATTATAAATGTAATCTGCCTCTTTTCAAGGGAAGTAATATTTTTGTGGTATTTTAATATTAAGAAGATTAGATACAAAACAAATAGCGATTTAAACGTTTTAATATAATGGATAATAATAAGAAAATTTAATAAGTTATACAAGTAAAAAGATAGAATAAAATGATTTAATAAGTATAATTAATATTAGAGATAAAATTTCGGGGGATTTATGGAAATACAGCAAAATAAAGAAGTTTCTAATGACCAAGGAATTGGCATAGATGGCTTAGCTGGAGCAGGTGCTGTAGATAAGAACTATATCCTCGACAACGATGACTTAGAAACAATAAAAGACATTTCCAAGGACAAGCTTACTATTTCAGGGTCTGTAGCAGGAGATAGCTTTTCTAGCTCCGTGGATATTAAATCAGTCAAGAAAACACTCCATTCTGTATTACAAGAAGATGAAGACAAGTCCTATATTCTAAATGATGAGGTTATGCAGTTACTAGAGTCAGGAACAACTGAGATAGATGAGGCTGTTAATAAATATTTTCAAGAGATGTTAGGTCAAGGAATTGAAGTTAATGAGTTGATTGATGAGTACAGTCTAGATTTGGTAAAACTTGTTAATGAGCAAGTTGCTATTCTTAAAGATCAAGAAGACTTAGTGAATTTATTAAGTAGGATGATGGTTGAAATAGAAAATGTTATTGACTTGGAAGAAGATGAATTATTGAAGTTAAAAAATAAAATAATAGATATTGAGACAGATGTGCTTTCTAAGAATGCAGATGCTGAAAAGCCTGAGCTAGAAGAAACAATGGATAAGATTTTTACAGGAAAACGGAGTTTATTTACTGAAGCCGAGCTGGATGTAATAGATGCTTTAATTGATCAGGCAGAAATTTATA
This sequence comes from Candidatus Margulisiibacteriota bacterium, assembly GCA_028706105.1. Taxonomy (NCBI): domain Bacteria; kingdom Bacillati; phylum Candidatus Margulisiibacteriota; species Candidatus Margulisiibacteriota bacterium. The sequence goes on along the minus strand of JAQWCF010000030.1, from coordinate 6,435 downwards.
TAAATGAGGAAGAAAAAAAGATCAATAATGAGCAATCTGTTTCTATAGAACAACGCTTAAATGAACTTATTAAAAAGGCAGAGAGTCTAGTTAAGGTTAATTCAAATGTTGCGGTGGTTGATGCCTCTGTTATTGAAGAAGCTTTAATCGTTGAAAGTCAGAAAGAAAATATTAGTTCTTTGATAGATCCTTTTGATCCAGAAGTTGCGTCATTGATTGATAAGTTGAACGAAGAGGGCTTAATCACCGATGAGATGAATGAAGAAGAAGTTGTCTTTGCTATATATAATTATATTATTCGTGAATATACGTTTTCTCGTGATGATGAGGCATCAGGTTCTGGATTGCAACAAGTAGCCGATACTATTGTGAGTGTGGGAGGAAGTAGCGAAGACCAATCCGTCCTGTTAGTGAGTTTGTGTTTGGCTGCTGGTGTTGATGATAAAAACATAAAAGTGTATTTAATGAAAGTAAAAGATTCAGAGCAAAGTCAGGTTGTCTGTGGATATTCGTTTTCAACTGACACAATTGTTCAATTAGATATTTCTCAACGAGTAGAAATGAGTGAGTTTAATTCTACCAAATTCATTAAAACAGAAGAAATTATTACCACTATCTCAGCTTATGATGGTTCATCAGCTGTTGATGTAAGGTCTTTTATTGAGGCTGATAATCCAGCCACACAACGTATTATTGAGTTATTGAGAACAGAAGGGATTTTAACTTTTGATATGTCTAATGACGAACAGGTGTTGGCTATTTACAATCATGTTGTTCAAAATTTTGACTACATCAGCGATGAGGAAACAGGGTTAGCCTGGCAAACAGCCGAGAGCACAATAGAGACAGGTGGTGGAGATTGTGAGGATTTAACTATTCTTTTTGTAGATTTATGTTTAGCTGCAGGAGTGAATGAAGAAAAGCTTCGTGTTTATGTTAATCAAGGAAGTATCTTAGTTCCTGGTCATGTAGTCGCTGGATATACTATGGATAATGGTGAAACCATTCGTCTTGATTTAACAGTGCGAACATCTGAGCAGGTTGTGGATAGCGTAATACCATTAAATACAAATAGTTATACTTTTTCTTTTAATTCTAGATCAATAATTGCTTATACTGTCTTGGGTGATATGCTAGTTTTTGAGGATCCACATTATGAGACAAGTATGTATACTGCTGCAGCTGGTGCGTCACAACATTTAGCTACTACAAATGCTATGAATACTATTATTGGTGCATATGTAAATGCACATGGAAATTATTTGGGACATGTAGAAAATCTTATTAATTACCAACAGTATTTTTATGAGATTGGCGTAGATCTGTCAGGCGTAACCGAAGAGTCAGAAGCATTTGCTGCTGGTGAATGGATGTCATTTGTTGGCGTAGATTTTGAAGCAATGACTGAAGAGTTTATGGCTATTCAGATTCAAATATATATTATGATGGCAAGCGTTATCTTATTTAATGAGTTGCTTGATGTTAAAAGTATGTTGATTCAATACTTGTTTGAGTATCAGTATGAAAATGTTCAGATTCTTTCGGCGCAAAGGATCTCTGATAAATTTTCAAGTGAAATTGGTAATTTAGATGCAGTCATATCTGGTGCATTAGAAGATGCAATGGAAATGAATAATGAAGCTTATGAAAACAATATGGCTGAAATTGAGAGAATCGCTAATGAGTGTGGGAAAAAGATTGACAGTAAGAAACGAGATGCTTATGTAAATGTATTAGTTACTCATGGTAGTTTATTGTTACTGCAGCAATTAAATGGAGTCAATGATATGTTAATCGAATCTAGCAGAGCAGCTATAGCTAAAATAGCTTCTATGTCAGATTCGTTCGAGAATAATAATATTTGGCAAGCAGTCTTAGATGGAGGATCAGTGGATAATAATCTTCGCGTTTCTGCTAGGTTTGATACTATGGTAATGAACGAACAAACCGGTTACATGTTAACGGAAACAACTATGGACATTTCTAGCATGGTGCTTAAGATTTTGTTTAAGATAGATTCTTGGAATGATGATAGAGCAAGCATTGCCGCGATTTCTGCTCAAGTAAGAGCTGCTCAGAAACAAATGATCACAAGGTACTCTGGGTTTTTGAAAACTCAAGTAACTAATGCAGAAAACATTAAATTAGCTCAAAAAAATTATGATGATGCAGTTAAGTTATGGAATAAGGTTAAAAAGGGACCAGGGTTTTTTGGATCATTCTTTTTTATGGTTTTAGCAGTAATTGTTTTAGTTGTTGCTGTTATTGCGGCAGTTTTGACAGCTGGGAGTAGCTTGGGTGTTGCTGCATTTTTTTGGGGTTGTATTATTGCCGCTGCTGTTGCAGCAGCGGCACTTGGATTGTATGCATATTCTCAGTTAGCGTATCAAAAAAGTATTTTAGAACAGATGGAAGAAAATTTAGAGAATGACATTTCTTTAAATTATAATCTTTTAGGTTTAGATTGGGTCGGTCAAGAATATGGTGAAGGTGGTTATGAAATAGGAGAAATACTAACAACAGATAGCATGGCACTTAATTTTGGTAATCAGATGAATAACACTGTGAGACAGGCTTGGGGTCTTGTCCAGGGCATGAGTAGTACTGGGCAAATTGGAGATATGAATGCAATGATAATGGCCTTTCAAATTATGTTATTGAGTATGCTTGCGATTGTTGATGCAATGGCAGATGCTAGAAGTGCTGTAATGCAGGTGCTTTTTAATGTTCAGACGAAAGTTGATCTTATGCAGGCCCTACAAACTTGGGTTAATGGTACTTTTGCTAATATTAATTCCGCATTTGATTACAATTCAACAATGTTATTTGCTCAAGCCAGTGAACATAATAGGAAATTACAGGTTGAAATGCAGTTAAAGAGTGTGAGACAGCAAATTAGTTCTGTAAATGCTCAGATGACAAGGGTAATAATTAATACGATTGTAACAGTTGCATCAATGGCAGCTTTGTGTGGTGGTTGGTATGGTGCTGCTGTAATAATAGTTGGTGCGCTTTGGAGTATTTATGCAGCGTTGCAATCTATGGCTGAGGCGAAGGAAGCCTACGATCTTGCTAAAAAATTGTATGAAGAGTACAAAGATCAATTTTCTGTAGGGCCTGGGTTTAATATTCCGGATTGGCTATATCAAGGAGTAGAGGCTAAAGAAGGGAATATGGGAGTGCTTTTTCAGGGATTAAATAGTGCAATGAGCGGTGCACTAGGTGCCAGTGTAGAGGGTACAACTAATTTTCTTGCGCAGATGTTTGCCGTTTTAGCAATATCATCTGCCATGATGGATGCACGTGCAATAGTTATTACATTATTATTTGGCGTTAATACAGGGAGTCAGTCCAAATTTGTTATGGCTGGGTTCCAGTCCTTTGGTTCCTATGTTATGACAATGAGGAGTCTAGAGGCGCAGCGGGCACAGCTTCAAATGCAAGTTGATAAAATTCTAGCAGATGCACAATTAGCAATAGCTTCAGCCAAGGATAGTATGAATACCGCTAATACTTATGGTTGGATTAGTATTGGAATAGCAATTATTTCAATAGTTGCTTCCGCACTTAAGATAATTAGTACACTTAAAGAGTTATCTACATTGTCTCAAGTTGCTTCTGGATTTGCGGGCGTAGCAGCTGTTGCTAATGGACTTGTTGGTATTGCTCAAAAACAGGCAGAACTTGATGACCAAGAAAAAGCTATTGCGAGAATGAAAGAGGTTTATTCGAGAATGTTTGGCATAAATTTTGATGAATTTGAAAGTTCAGGCACAAATAGTGCGTTGACAGATTCTTCGTTTGATATAGTTAATAATGCTGCAGGCGGGATGATTGCTTCTGCTTCTGGTGGACGTGTAACTTATGACCCTTCTGCTGCACTTGCCGCTGCCAGAGCCATTAAGAATTGGCAGAGAACATGGATGGCGCAAATAGCTGTAGCACAAGCAGCTGCTGATGCAAAACAGGCAGTGATGAGCATGTTGTTTAGAACACCTTCAACAGTAGAGAACTTTCAGACTACGGCGGCGATAGTTGGGTATCAAGCACAAGCAATGCAGATAGCACTCCAATTGGCAGTAGCTCTTGCTAAAATGCAAGTGTCGGCCATTAATGCAGTTGTCTCTGCGCAAGAGAATCTTGCAGCAGCAGAGGCAGCGGCTATGATTTCGATGGCGTTTTCTGTTTTGACGATAGCAGGAGGACTTCTTCAAATTGGCGATTCCTTTCAGGTTACAGGAGGGCCTGATGTGGCCGTCAAGACTTCTGATGGGGAAGTTAAAACGGAGCTTAATGCAGCTGGTAAGAAAGTGCCGGTTATGAAGCCTGGCAAGCAAGGATTTATAACTAATAAGCTTGGTCTAGACAGACCATGGGCAAAAGCACTTGCTTCTTTTGTAACAGGGTATGGTGGGGACACTGGTGGTTTCAATAGTGTTATAACTACAGTAGGAATGAATCTTATAAGAAACTTGTTAAAAGAGTTTTTAACTTATTATATAGAGAAAGAGGCTAGGGAAGATTTTAGGTCAGGGGCAGAGGCCAACGCTGATAAGTCTTTTGGTAAAGGTGATTCAGGCAGTAGTTTGTCCCAAAAGACAGTAAGCAATGCAAGCTTCAGAGAAGACTCGGCTTATTCTAAGCTTCTTGCAAGCAGACAAGCGTCCATGATAGACAGTATGGTGATGTCCCTAATGTCTGCGGCGATAGATGTTTTAGTGGGAGGGCTAAAAACTAACTTTGAGAGTCCGTCACCACCAAAACCAACGAATGCAGTTTCTGCGGAAGGGCAATCAAAATCTACTGAAAAAGTTCCAGCAGTAGGAACACCAACAGCAGCAGAAGCCGCACAAAAAGCAGAAGACGCACAAAAAGCAGCAGACGCAAAAGCAGCAGCAGACGCAGAAAAAGCAGCAGTAGGGGCATCAGGTACCGGAAGGCAGACTGGTGTAGATACTGTTTTGGTGCTTAATGTAGCCCCTGGTGCAGAGGAGGCAGCAGTAAAAGTACAATTGACGACTACTGCAAAAGAGCTTTCAGATGCAGAAAAAAGTAAAGGTAGTGCCGCTGCTATCAGAGAGGAAAAGGTACAACAAGATAACAAAATACAACCAGTAGCGACAACTGATGCTTCACTTGCGGATAAACAAAACAAGGATTCAATTAAATATAATAACCCTTTTACATTCAATGAAACGGCTGCAGATAGGGAAAATATGAAAAATATGACGCCTGAACAGAAAATAGCCTACCTGAAGAATAAAAGGGAAACAGTTGCTCTTAATCAATTTAGTTTAGAAATGGCAACAAAGTTCTTAAAAAATATAATAAATGAGGCATTTTCACAAAGAGGCAAGACACAGCAGGTTATTGATTCAGCTCAATCGGGAACATCTTCTGGTGCGAATTTTAATTCAGCTATACAGGGGATAAGTAGTAATGCTACTGTAGCACTTCAAGCAGTTATTAATGAAGCAATCAGTACTACGCAGACCGCTATGGATTCATATTCAAATGCAATAAATGACCCTAATAAAAATAATGAAAGCAAAACGGCTGTTAGTGCAGCGTCTAACGCAGAAGCTATGAATATTCATCTTAATCTGGTTGCAAAAAATGATAATAATATTGTGAGTATTAAAGACAATAAATTTTCAAGCCCAGAAGCCCAACAGATTATTGATGCGGCTAATTTATCCAAAAAAAGTACGGTTGCAGAAATTCAAAAGGTATTGAATCAGCTTTTACAATTAGAAGAATTTAGATATGAGGCAGACGTGAGAGATTGTGACATGGCCAGTACTTTAATGGCAGCATTAGCTCAAAAGCTTGAAATTACTGAGTATCAATTAGTTATTTCTAAAGATTCAGCAGACCCTAACAGCCCTGCACATATGTCTGCTGAATTTTCAAAGGATGGTAACCGTTATAGTCTTGATTTTAATTCTCCATCAGAAACAACAGCAGGGGTTGCTTCAGTAAATGGGGTATTAACATTGGCAGATATAACCAAAAATCCTAAAAGCAGCAGTACATTTTTAACATTAGAGATGAAGAGGCAAGAGGATCCATCAAAGGCTATTAGTGGGTTCGAGGTTGATTCTGCAAAGGTCAATACAAAGCATGTAGCTTTTGCTGCAGCAATAGTTGATAAAAAAATAGTTATGGATTCAAAAACTACAGACAATGATTTTAAAGTGCAAGGGAAAGATACGACGAAAGCAAGTGAAGACGCTATTGCAGCGGCTGAGAGCGCACAAAAGGATACTACGGCTCAGGCAGCAGCAGCTTCTCAAGGAGGAGCGGGTGTAGTTACAAGTAATAATCAGAGCCAAGGAGTAAGCGGGACCACTCCTGTAGTAGCACAGGCCAGACAAACAGAGGGTGGATTTTCTGCTGAGTTAGCAAGAAGGATTGAAGTTAGTCCATCGAAAG
>JAQWCF010000029.1 GCA_028706105.1 Candidatus Margulisiibacteriota bacterium | reverse complement strand
AAAAATCAAGGGACAGATGAGGAATTGTTGGCTTATTTTAGGATCGCTCGAGACGATATTTTTGCTAGGATACAAGAGTTTTTAGCAAGGGGTTAGTGTCTAAAATTTAGTTATTGTTTTTTAGATAATAGGCTATTTGCCTGAGCTAAAGCTTTTTCAAAAGAATCAAAAATGTTTGAAGCTGAGACAAGAGCTGTAAGCTGTTGTTTTTGAAAGTCTTTCAGTATGGTAGGGTTGACACCAGATAAAATTATTTCTACTCCAGATTTTTTTAGTATTCTGATGCTGTCTTTCAGATTATGAATTCCAGTTATATCAATAAAAGTGACATGTCTCATGCGGATAATGAGGATCTTACTTTTCAACCCAATATCCTTTATTATTTCTGAATATTTTCTAGCTGAAGCAAAGAAGAAAGGTCCGCTTATTTCATAAATAGAGATTCCTTTTGGTATTAATGAGTAGTCTTCTATGAGGTCGCTGTCTATAGAATTAGTTAAATCATGATCACCAATGTCCGCCATTCTCTTCATGAACAATAAAGAAGAAAGTAAAACGCCCACTTGTATAGCTGTGGTTAAATCAATAAAAACGGTTAATAAAAAAGTTGTTAAAAGTATTATGGAGTCAAATCGATGTCCTTTTAAAATAGAAAGAAAGGAACGCCATTCGCTCATATTATAGGCAACAACGACTAGTACCCCAGCGAGGCTAGCCATTGGGATGAGCTTTGCGTACTGTCCAAGGAATAACATTATAAGAAGTAAAGTCAGCGAGTGAACTATTCCTGCTATTGGCGTTCTGCCTCCGTTTTTAATATTTGTGGCAGTTCTCGCTAGAGCACCAGTAGCAGCAATTCCACCAAAAAAAGGAGTAACAATATTGGCTATACCTTGAGCAATAAGTTCTGTGTTAGAGCGGTGTTTGCTGCTAATCATACCGTCAGCAACAACTGCAGAAAGCAAAGACTCAATGCCTCCAAGTAAGGCAATAGTTAAAGCAGGGGCAAAGTAGACGCCTATGTTACTCAGGTCGATTACTGGTAGCATGAAATTAATTTTAGTTGGAATGCTTCCAAATAAAGTTTCAATTGTGTTTACGGGTAAGTTAAAAAACTTGACAGCTAAGGTTGCAAAAACAATGGCAATAAATGCTCCGGGTATTTTGTTTGTTATTTTTTTTGAAAAGATAGTAATAAAGATAGTGATTAAGGTTAGGCAGATAGCACAAGTGTTGATGTTAGGAATATTCCAAAAGTAGACAATCCATTTATCAATAAACCCTGATGGCACATGTTTGATGCCCAAACCAAAAGCATCATTTATTTGAGTAGAAAAGATTACAATTGCGATTCCACTAGTGAACCCAACAATTAATGGGTGTGGAAAGTATTTCAAAAGAACGCCAAGCTTGAACAGTCCAAAGATAACCAGCATTATTCCTGCCAGAATTGTTGAAATCATTAGACCATTTAGTCCATATTTTTCAACTATTCCAAAAATAATGATAATAAACGCGCCAGTTGGCCCGCCTATTTGAACCCTGCTGCCACCAAGAAGTGAAATAATAAATCCTGCGATGATTGCTGTTATTAATCCCTTTTCAGGGGAAACGCCTGATGCGACTGCAAAGGCGATTGCCAAAGGCAGAGAAACTACCCCTACTACTATGCCCGCCAAAATATCGTTAATGATTTGTTTTTTGCTGATTCCTTCTTTTAAAAGACTAATTATTTTAGGTTTAAAAATATGTTCCATAACACTGCTTAGTGTACAACTTTAATGATTTTTTTCAATCAAGACAAATGTTACACTTAATTAATTTTTTTCGTTTTTCAATACTTTGAAAGTAAGCTATACTGTATTTTTAGTATGCCAAAAAGAACAGACATTCACAAAATATTAATTATAGGTTCAGGCCCAATTGTTATTGGTCAAGCTTGTGAATTTGATTATTCTGGAACACAAGCAGTAAAAGCACTAAAAAAAGAAGGTTATGAAGTTATCTTAATTAACAGTAACCCAGCCTCTATTATGACTGACCCAGAGATTGCAGACAGAACCTTTATTGAACCGATTACTCCAACAACTGTGGCTAAAATCATTGAAAAAGAAAGACCAGATGCTTTATTGCCAACCATGGGTGGGCAAACATCTTTAAATACGGCGAAAGCTTTGTACGAAGATGGAACACTTGAGAAGTATGGTGTAGAGCTAATAGGCGCTAAATATGAAGCCATTAATAAAGCTGAAGATAGATTTCTTTTCAAGGAAGCGATGACCAAAATAGGTGTCGCAACTCCTGCTTCAGACTTTGCTTATACCGTGGAAGATGCGTTGAGAATATCTGAAAGTATAGGCTATCCGCTTATTTTAAGACCAGCGTTTACTCTAGGTGGTACAGGTGGAGGTATCGCTTATAATCGTGAGGAGCTTATAGAGTTGGCTGCAAAAGGTATTCAAGAAAGTCCTATCCATCAGGTGCTTGTTGAGCAGTCGGTGCTTGGCTGGAAAGAATATGAATTTGAAGTAATGAGAGACATTAAAGATAATTTGGTTATTATTTGTTCGATTGAGAACTTTGACGCAATGGGGGTTCACACTGGAGACAGTATTACCGTCGCTCCAGCTCAAACATTAACAGACAAAGAATACCAGAAGCTTAGGGATTACTCTTTGGCGATTATGCGTGAAATTGGCGTTGAATGTGGTGGCAGCAACATTCAGTTTGCCATGAATCCAATTAATGGTGAAATTATGGTAATCGAGATGAACCCTCGGGTATCTCGTAGTTCTGCTTTGGCTTCAAAAGCTACAGGGTTTGCAATAGCAAAAATCGCTGCAAAATTAGCAGTTGGATATACTTTGGATGAAATAACAAATGATATCACGCAAGAAACCTTAGCTTGTTATGAGCCTGCAATTGATTATGTTGTAACAAAGATACCAAGATTCACTTTTGAGAAATTCCCCAATGCGGATGCAACGCTTAATACAACAATGAAATCAGTTGGCGAAGCTATGTCAATTGGTAGAACTTTCAAAGAAAGTATGAATAAGGCACTTCGTTCAATGGAAATAGGGCATTATGGATTTGATAATAAAGCTATCATCGATAAGTCATTGTTGGTTGAGAAACTAAGAGTTCCCAATGTTGATAGAGTTTACTATATTAAAGAAGCGTTTAGACAAGATTATAGTATTGAGACAATATATGAAATAACCAAAGTAGACCCTTGGTTTTTAGCTCAATTAAAAGAGATTTATGATTTAGAACAGGAAATAACAAAAACAGAAGACGTCTCTTTTGAATTATTGTATAAAGCAAAGCAATACGGGTTTTCGGATAATCATTTAGCTCAAATTATGGGAGTAAAGGAAGCTGAAGTAAGACAAGTTCGTAAAGAAATGGGTGTGGTTCCTGTTTATAAAATGGTTGATACTTGTGCTGCTGAATGTGAAGCAAAAATAAAGTACTACTATTCGTCTTATGATGAAGAAGACGAGGTTGCACCTTCTGATGGAGAGAAAATTATGGTTTTAGGTGGCGGTCCAAACAGGATTGGGCAAGGGATAGAGTTTGATTATTGTTGTGTTCATGCCTCTCTTGCTATTAGAGAAATGGGTAAAGAATCTATCATGGTTAATAGTAACCCAGAGACAGTAAGTACAGATTATGACATATCAGATAGACTATATTTTGAGCCACTTACTTTTGAAGACGTCATGGCAATTATTGAAAAGGAAAAACCAACAGGCGTGATTGTTCAGTTTGGTGGTCAAACACCGCTGAAGCTAGCGAATAGGTTGTTAGAAGCAGGTGCGCCTATAATTGGTACATCTCCTAGGTCTATTGATTTAGCAGAAGATAGGGAATTGTTTGGCGGACTTGTTAATAAACTAGGTTTAAAACAACCTAATAATGGTATCGCAAGAAATATAGAGGAAGCAATAATTAATGCAGATAGAATTGGTTATCCGGTAGTTGTTCGACCTTCCTATGTATTAGGTGGAAGAGCTATGGAGATAGTTTACGATGAGGAAGATTTAAAAAGATATATGACTTATGCAGTTGTTGCGTCGGAGGATAAACCTGTTCTGATTGATTCTTTTTTAGAGAACGCCATAGAGGTAGATGTCGATGCTGTGGCTGATGGGACAGATTGTGTTATTGCTGGGATAATGGAGCATATTGAAGAAGCTGGTATTCATTCTGGAGATAGTGCGTGCATACTTCCTCCTCAGCATTTAAGTAAGAAAGTAATAAAAGATATTAAGAAGCAGACCAAGGCATTGGCTTTGGAGTTGCAGGTTATTGGTCTTATGAATATTCAGTTTGCAGTTAAAGATGAGGATGTTTATATTTTGGAAGTTAATCCTCGAGCCTCTCGTACAGTTCCTTTTGTTTCTAAAGCAAATAGTGTGCAATGGGCGAAAATGGCTACTAGAGTAATGCTAGGGGAGACAATCAAGAGTTTAGGGCTGAAAGAAGTCGTTATTCCTTATATTGCTGTTAAGGAAGCTGTCCTTCCTTTTGCAAAGTTTACAGGGCAAGATACTATTCTGGGTCCAGAGATGAAATCTACTGGTGAAGTTATGGGTATTTCTCAGTATTTTGGTAATGCATTTGCCAAGGCACAGATAAGTGCGGGTGAGAAATTTCCGCTCAAAGGAACTGCTTTTGTTTCTGTTAATGATAAGGATAAGGCTGGGGTATCTGGCGTTGTTGAAGGGCTTATTAATCAAGGTTTCAAAATAGTATCGACCAAAGGAACAGCGCAATATCTTCGCAATAAAGGTTTTGACGTGAAGGATATACTTAAGGTTCATGAAGGAAGACCTAATATTATAGATTTAATGATGAACAAGGAAATCGACTTAATTATTAATACACCAGTGGGCAAGCATGCAGTTTCTGATGATAAATATATTAGACATACAGCTTTAAAATACAAGATTTTTACTGTTACAACCATAGCCGGAGCAAAGGCTGCCGTTGAAGGTGTGCGTAGTGCGAAGTATCACGAAAATCAGGTGAAAAGCCTACAAGAACACTATTTAGATATAGCTAAGTAGTTAGTTATTTCTCAATATTGAGTTAAAATTTCAAGATGGAAGTTAGCATTAAACTTAATAGGCTTATTGGTAAACTTATTTATGATAAACAACTTATCGTAAATGGGGATAAAATTTTAGTTGGTTTGTCTGGAGGTAAAGATAGCTGGACCTTGTGTTGTTTTTTAAAAGAGTTTCGTAAGAAAGCTCCAATTGATTTTGAAATACAAGTATGTACCTTGGATGTACATTTTAGCCAAGAACAAAAAGACCTTTTACAGGACACAGTCGCTAGTTTGGGGTTACCTTACCATATTTATGCTAACTCAATTATAGAGGTTATTCAGGACAAGAAACGTGAAGGCTCAAGCTATTGTTCCTTTTGTGCTAGATTGCGTAGAGCATATTTGTATGAGGCTGCACAGAAGTTTGGCTGTAATAAGGTAGCCTTGGGACATCACTTGGATGATGCAATAGAGACCTATGTTATGAATATTTTTTATCAGGGAAGAACTATTGGTATGCCAGCAAAGCTTCAAGCAACAAATGTTACAGGTTTAGAATTAATTAGACCACTGTTGTTATGTAAAGAAGAAGATATTTCTAAGTTTGCTCAAGAGAAAGATTTTCCTTTAATCAAATGTAATTGTTCGGACATAGTCAACACAGATACAAGACGACAGTATGTTAAGAAATTTTTGACAGAACTAGAAGAAGATACAGAAGGCGTTAAACAAACCATTTTGACATCAATGCAGAACGTAGTTCCAGACCATATTTTTTAAAGTAAAAGTAACAAGCTTAAACCATACATAAAACACTCAGAATAATACGTTTATTAGTTGGAGAAGTGGGTATAACCTAAATAGGAGATAAAGATGGTTAGCTTTAATGACATGCAACAAATACAAGGATATTCTAATTCTGCAAAGAAGATGGAGGAAGAAGCGCAGCTCCAGCGGCTGATTGATAAGAAGGTTGAGCAGAAGAACCAGGAAAAAAAGCTACAGGAGGCACTACAGACCCAAAAGGCGGCAGACACAAAGAGCTCGGAGGTTGCTAAAAGTAAATATGAGAATCAGTTTAAAGCTTTAGAGCAAATCTCCAAACAGTTAAATGTAAAGGTGCAAGACCTTACTAGTGAACTTCTTAATCAAGTTGTTAGTACTTTAGATGAATCACAAAAAGCACTTGTTCAGGAAATTATTAAACAGGAACAGCTTGCGCAACTGAAGCAAGAACATAACAGCCAGCAGTTAAAAAATAAAGGGGTTGAGCAACAGTTTTCCAAAGAAATGCAATTAATAGAAAGCATTGCCAAAGCATTAAAAATACCTCTGGAACAACTTACTGCCAGTGATGTTCAGAAGTTTATGCAAGCGATTAAAAAGGTTGCTACCGAGAAATCTGGTACTCAGGAAAAAGTAGACCAATTAGCAAAAGAATTAGGTATACCAAAAGAGCAGGTTAGCACCAAAGATTTACAAAAGCTATTGAGCTTATTCAACAAACAAAGGTTTGCACCTAAACAGCAAATAAAAGATGCTCAATCAAAGCAAGTAGATGTTAGGGCAGATAGTAAGCTAGATAAGTTGGAGGCAAGACAAGAAGAAATTCAAAGGATTTTAGATAAATTAAGAGGAAAACAAGATGAAACCTTAAATAAATTAAACGGTAAAGATCAAGAATCTCAAAAGGTTTTAGAAAAGCAGATGGGAACGCTTCAAGGAAAAATGGAGCAACTTGAGCAAAGCTTGCAGCAGTTAAATGGGCAGATAAAAAAGACTTTAGATAAGGATAAAAAAGCAGAGTTAGAAGCAAGAAAAACAGAGTTAGAAGGGCAGGTTAAAGAGTTAAAGGGAAGCCTCAAGGGCCTGCAGACGCAAAAGATTGAAAAACAAGCTAATGAAGAACAAATAAAAGGTAAACAAGATACACTAACTGCTTCAAAAGAGGAATTAAAACAAGTAGAAACAAGGATGAAAGAGCTTAATAATCTCGAGAAGAGCTTAACGGCAAAACTTGAGAAGGCGCCAGATGAAAACAAGGCAACGCAGATAAAAGAGAAAATAGATAATCTTAAACAAGAAAAAGAAGCTTTAACCAAGCAGGCAGAACTACTTTCCAGGGACAACAAGGAAGTTAAGAGTGAAAAACAAGCTTCGGTTATTCAAACATCCCCTCAAGAGGAGATCGATTCATTACAAACAAAGCTAAAGAACCTGGATAGTCTGGAGAGGCAACTAACTTCTGAAATAGGGAGTGAGCCAGATGAAAATAAAGCAACGCAGATAAAAGAAAAAATAGATAATTTAAAGCAAGAGAAAGAAAGCATTTCTAAGCAAATAAAGGATACAGAAACCAAGAATAAAGAAACAATCAGCAAGGATAGTCAGCTTACAAAGCCAGAGGTTCTGGCTGAAAAAGGAATAATCAAAGAAGCTTTAATTAAAGATATTCTAAGTAAGCTGGATAAAGCAGAAACAGACCTTAAATTTAAGGAAGTATTTGAGCGGGAGATAAACGAGCAGTCTACCAAAGAAGTTGCTGCAAAATTACTTGATGTTAAAGGTACAATTAAAGACATTCAGGTATTAAAAGAAAGTCTTGGTCAATTAAAGAAGTTAAATAACCAAGAAAAAACATTACAATTAAAGCAAATAGTTGGTGAGATTAAAAACGATCAATTAAAAGGTAAAATAGAGACTCTTATTAGACAGAGTAATAGTGCAAATTTTCTTTTAGATGAGATTATTACTGGTAATAAAACTGAAATAACTGATGGTGAAGCAATTTTGCTTTCTGGGTCTAATCTGGAAGAGTTAAATAACGAACAATTAACAAAACTTTTTAATGTTATGGGTGACAAAATTAGTCAGCTCAAGCTTAGTGTTCGTTCAATGGAAGTTTTAAAAGGTGCGCTTAAGACAGAAGCACAAGAGATTAAAGAGAAGCGAGAAAACCTTGTAGGAACCCTTAAGTCAGTGGTTGAAATGAAGAGCAAGGGAAGCCTTAACTCTGATAAATTAATTGCTCTTTTTAATACGGATTCTTTAGGGCAAGAAGCTATAGACCAGTTAATGTCTCAATTTGAAGGCTTACAGTCAACAGAAGCACAAGTTCAATTCTCTTTATTGTTGAGGGATCTTTCTGGTAAAGACATAAATGCATTAAAGATGCTTTTAAGCTTATTGGTAGCTGATGGCAGGGTTGATGAGTCTTTTATTGAGGAAGAGCTAGGTGTTGTTTTTACTAAGGAAGACGCTTTCGAGGGTGAGCCAGTAAGCAAAGAATCTTTAGCAGTTTTAAGTAAGCTGACAAAAATCACGCAAGAAACTATGTTTACTAATGAAGGTTTACAGTTAATGATTTCAAAAGGCAGAATTGATAGAGAGAATTTTGAGCGTTTGTTTAAAAAAGAGGTGTCGGAAGACGCTTGGGATTATGGTGTTATTTCCTTTAATAAGAATAGTATAGGGTTGCTTAAAGAAAGAGCTGAGATCAATAGCCTTTCAAATTTTTGGAAGTTAATGGAGAGGTTTTCCTCAGGAGGAGAGAAAGACACGCAAGAGACAGCTGAATTATTTTTAACTACAAGTAAATTTTCTAACTACCAAAGAGAGTTAGTTTCTTTTTTTGTTGATCAGTATCAGGAATATTTTATTGATCCGGACTTTCATTTGTTTGATTTGTACACAAAATATATGGACGGGAATACCTTTGTTCAGATTAATGATGATAGCAGAGAGGAATTGTGTTTAGCTGTTATGTTGAGAATGATCAAAAATATGGAAGGCCCGAACAAACATAATCAGTTCTCTAGACTTATAAAGTTTAGCCAGCAAAAAGAGGATAGTCTTGAATTTATAAGAAGCGTAGAGGTTATGGAGTTTTACTTTAGTCAAGGTGGGACTATTAAGCAAGAATTTCTAGATGTGAGCAAAGAGCTAAAGTTGTTTGATAGTACAACTGAGTGGAGAGATGAGCTTAAAGCGGAATTAGATGAGAGCACTATTTCTAAAATGGTAACTGGCTTTAGTAAACCAGCCAAGAAATTAGAAAGCGTAAAACTAGGAAGGCTAGCAGATAGGCTTAAGAAAAAGTAGCCTTGTGGCTTGGCTGTCCATCAATAACCCCTTGAATGATTGAACCATTGAACTATTTTATGTATGATAGGATAATCCTATAAAGGTTTATGTAATTATATATAAAATGATAAATAAAAAT
This sequence comes from Candidatus Margulisiibacteriota bacterium, assembly GCA_028706105.1. Classification (NCBI taxonomy): domain Bacteria; kingdom Bacillati; phylum Candidatus Margulisiibacteriota; species Candidatus Margulisiibacteriota bacterium. The sequence continues at coordinate 12,102 of JAQWCF010000029.1, read as the reverse complement.
AAAGAAATATTAGAAATAGTTAAAGTTATCTCAAATGGCAAGAATGCCTTGATTTACGGCTCTTTGTATAGTGGAAAAACTACTTTTTTGAAGCAGTTATCCGCAGTGTTGGTTAAAGAAAAAATTAATTATTTTTTCATTGATTGTAAGAAATGCTTTGACGCAAGAAGTTTTCTGACAGAATACTCCAAAGAAGGATTAAGGGTTCTGTCTGAGAAGGTTGCCGGAGCGGTTAAAGACGCATATCAGACGCTTCCTAATATTAAGCCATCCATTAGTTCTAGTGGCACAAAGGGCGCAGAGCTTACAATGTCTTATAGTTTAACAGATGATGACATTTCTAAGTTTGCTTCAGATGTACTACAGGCTCCCTATAGGATTAGTCAATCTCGGGAAGAACAGGTAGTAGTTGTTTTAGATAACTACGAGAATTTAATGAGTATTGAAAATTTAAATTTATCTGGTTTTATTGCAAAGAACATTGGCAAAGGAGTTGTTTATGTTTTGAGTACAGCAGATCAAGAGTTATTTTTAGCTGTTAATAAAAAAGAACAAAAGAAGTTGGCTATTGATTTAGTAAAAACGATTGAAAGACCAACGGAAACACAATTAAAAAAAAATATTCAGTTGCAATTTAAGGAGCAATCCATAGAGGAGGGTGCAGCCCAGAGTCTGGTCTCATTACTTGTAGGTGACCTCAAAGCAATAAGTGAGTGTATCAATTTTTATGGCAAGAAGGCTTTAACAATCAAGGAAATTAAAAAAAATGTAAGCCTTATTCTTGAACAGAAAGAACAAGTTTTTCAACTTTACTTTGATTCCTTATCAGTACATCAAAAAAAACTTATTATTGCTATAGCTAAACACACTGGGCAACATGTTTTTAAAAGTCAGTTTATTTATAATAATGGACTCATTTCTGTTCCTTCTGTGCAAACATCCATCAAGGGGCTTATCAAAAAGCAATTTCTTCATAAGGATGATGCGGGACTTAAGATAACCGATGTATTTTTTGCTGAGTGGCTTAGGAGATATTTTTAGTGTTTGATTTAGTAACTGTGGATGTTGGCAATACAAATATAGCAATAGCTTATTTTCTAAATGGAGAAATTCAGAAGAAAGAAAGCAAGAAGACAAAGTATGTTTCTAGTAGACTGAGGATATCCTCTGCTGATAAGATTATCCTCTCTTCCGTAGTGCCTAAAGTAACAGAAATAATATTAAAAAAATATCCACTAGCGGAAGTTGTGACATTGCAATCTTTAGATAACACCAGCTTTCCATTAAATATAGGAATCGATAGAGCACTAAATTGTGTGACAGCAATGTCTCTGTATAAGACAAAAGATGTTTTGGTTATTGATCTGGGGACAGCGCTTACTTTCACTTGTTGTAATAACGGTAAGTTTAAGGGCGGGCTTATCATGCCAGGATATGGGACAGCGAAAAAGGTGCTTTCTCAAAATACTGCTTTATTGCCAGCTGAATTTGATAATGTGGAGATAAATATTTTTAATGTAGGCACAAAAGATGCAATGAGTGCCGGGGTAAGAAACCTCTATCTGTTATCCATTGAAGCTTTAATCATAAAATATAAGAGTAGCATTAAAGACTTGGTTGTAGTTTTAACCGGAGGAGATTCTTTGGTTTTTGCTGAGCATATAAATCAAATAAATATAGTAAATCCTACTTTGTTGTTAGAAGGATTGTTTCTTTTAGCTAAATAGTTTTTAATTTAGTAGCGAATTTAATAGCTCGTTGGTTATTCCTGGATTAGCTTTTCCGTTAGATTTTTTCATTATTTGTCCAATTAAGAAGCCTCGTGCTTTTGGATTGCCATTTTTTATATCTTCAACAACTTTTGCGTTCTCCTTAATTACTGTTTCCACGATTTTCTTAAGTTCTCCTTGGTCAGAGACTTGGGCTAGTCCTTTTTCTTTGATAATTTCTTCTGCATTTTTTCCGGTTTTTATAATTTCTGGTAGTATGGTTTTTGCTATTTTCCCAGAAATAGTATTTTTATCTATTAATATAAGTAGTTCAGCTAATAGTTTGGGCGTAAGCTTGGTTTCTGACAATTTAAGATTGTTTTGATTAAGAGTTCCAAGTACTTCGCTCATTATCCAATTAACCGTTTCTTTTGGTTTAGATCCATAGCTTATTGTTTCTTCAAAAAAGTCTGCTGTTTCTTTTTCTGTAGTTATAATGCTTGCGTCATATTCTGATAAAGAGAGAGAGTTTATATATCTTTCTTTTTTTTCTTCTGGTAATTCTGGCAATAAATTCCTTACTTTTAATATCCAGTCATCATCAATAAGAAGCGGCACTAAATCAGGATCCGGGAAATATCTATAGTCGTGGGCATCTTCTTTGCTTCTCATGGATTTTGTACTATTTGTTGCTTCATTATAATGTCTGGTTTCTTGAATAATCTCGCCACCATCTTCCAGAATATCAATCTGTCTTTCCACTTCAATATTGATTGCTTTTTCTATGGCTTTGAAGCTGTTAAGGTTTTTAACTTCTGCTTTGGTCCCAAGCTTTATTTGTCCTTTTGGCCGAACAGAAACATTGGCATCACATCTCATAGAACCTTCTTCCATGTTTCCATCGCAAACACCAAGATATCGTACAATTTGTCTAATTTTTTGTGCATACGCAATAGCTTCTTCTGCAGACCTTAAGTCTGGTTCACTAACAATCTCGCAAAGAGGCACTGATGCTCGGTTTAAATCAACTAAGCTATATGAGGCATCTTTAATGTTATCACTGCCTGCGTGTACAAGTTTACCCGCATCTTCTTCCATATGAATTCTAGTAATTCCTATTGTTCTTTTATTCCCATTAACTTCTATTTCTAGCTTACCGTTTTCACAGATAGGTTTGTCGTACTGAGATATTTGGTATCCTCCAGGTAAGTCAGGATAAAAGTAGCTTTTTCTAGCAAATTCGTTTAATTTTCTAATATCACATTTGGTTGCAAGCCCCAACATAATTGCATTGTCTACAACTTGTTTGTTAACTACAGGGAGCATGCCAGGTTGGCCAGTACATCCTGGACAAACATGGGTGTTTGGTTCACTTGAGAAGGAGGCATCACAGTTGCACATAAGCTTAGACTTAGTGGCCATTTGTGCGTGTATTTCTAATCCAATAACTACTTCCCAATTCATTTATTTCTCCCAATAAGGATTTTGTAGATTAAACCCTAATATTTGTTCTATTTTCTTTGCAATAGAAAATAATTTTTGTTCTTCCAAGATATTGCCCATCAAGTGTAATCCCATTGGTAAATTGTTTATTATTCCGCAGGGTAGCGAGAGAGCAGGAATGCCTGCTAAATTAGCTGGTATGGTCATTATATCGTTCATGTACATTTCTAGTGGGTTACTTTTCTCGCCAAAAGCAAAAGTTGGAGTAGTTGTTGTTGGTGAGAGGAGAATGTCATATTTTGAAAATGCTTTTTGGAAGTCATTTTTAATGATAGTTCTTACTTGTTGAGCTTTTTTATAGTAGATATCATAGCATCCACTACTTAAGACATATGTCCCAAGAAGAATTTTTCTTTTAACCTCTGCTCCAAAGCCTTCACTTCTGGATAACTCCATCATTTCAACAAGTGATTTAGCTTCTTTGTTTCTGTATCCATATCGGACACCATCAAATCTAGCTAAGTTTGAGCTAGCTTCAGCTGGTGCGATAATGCAATAAGTTGGTACCCCTTGTTGTAATGAGGGCATATCAATTTCTTCAAAAATAATTCCCTCATTGGATAATTTTGTTGTGATGTTTTTATAGAGTCCTTTTGTTTTATTGTCTAAGTTTGCAAAAAATTCTTTTGGTAAACCAATTTTTATTTCTTTTGGTTCAGATAATTCGGTATAGTTTGTTTTGATGTTTGGTTGAGAGGTTGAATCTTTAGCGTCATAACCACTAATTACAGACAATAGCGCTGCAGAATCTTTAATGTTTTTGGAGAAAGGCCCTATTTGGTCTAAGGAAGAAGCAAAGGCAACTAGTCCGTATCTAGAAACAACTCCATATGTTGGTTTCATACCAACAACGCCACAAAAACTTGCAGGTTGTCTGATTGAGCCGCCAGTGTCTGAGCCTAAGGCTAAAGGTGCTTGCAGGGCAGAGATTGCTACCGCAGAACCTCCAGAGGAACCACCGGGAACAGTATTTATATCCCAAGGATTTTTTGTGGAGCCAAAGAAGGAAGTTTCAGTAGATGTCCCCATTGCGAATTCATCCATATTTGTTTTCCCAAGTATTGGCATATTATTATTTTTGATTTTTTCAACAACCGTAGCATCGTAAGATGGTACAAAGTTGACAAGCATTTTAGAACAACAAGTTGTGGCTACGCCATTTGTACACATATTATCTTTAAGCGCGATTGGAACACCTTCAAGTAGGTTAAGTTTTTGAGATTTAGCAATTTTTTCGTCAACTATCTTGGCAGTCTCCATTGCCGATTTTTCTGAAACAGAAACAAAGGAATTTAGTTCAGGATTTGTTTTATTTATTCTATCGAGGAAAGCTTTTGTGACTTCACTACAAGATAAGTCTTTAATTTTGTATTTTTCACTAATTTCAGTCGCAGAAAGTTTAAGTATTTCGTTCATTAGTTTGTTAGTATCCTTGGTACTTTAAAGGAATGGTTCTCAACATCAGGCGCATTCTCAAATAATTTATCAATATATTTATAATTTATTACTTCATCTTCTTTGAAAACGTTTTGTAAATCAAGAGCGTGAATAGCCGGGAGAACGCCTTCTGTATTTACTTGTTGTATTGATTTTGTGTATTCCAATATTTCATTTATACTTTTGGTGAAAGATAAAAGTTCGTTATCGCTTAAATGGAGTCTGGATAATTTTGCTAAATGTTCAACAGTATCTTTATCTATTGTCATAATGAAAGATATTTTAGCACGATTTTTTTTTGAAGTCAGGAATCTCTTCAGTAAATTTTAAAATAGATTACAATATATTTGATGTTACTAACTCTCCTATAGGAGCGTTCCATCTGTTTTTCTTATATCCATGTTAGCATAAAAAATCCCCCTTCTCCTTTAGGAGAGGGGGGATTAATGTTCAGTAACTATTTCCCTAAAGTAGCTTTAGGGGGGAGAGGCTAGAAGCTTATTTGTCCTGAGAAGTTAAGCTCCTGAGTCTGGTCATCGGCGATAGTTTTGCTTACAACATTAAGGTTTAGGTAGGCTATAAGAACTCTTGCTTGTAAGCCATAAGTAACAAGAGATATATCGTAATTATCTTTTTTGCCAGTTAAGTAACCAGCTCTAGCAGTAATCCCTCCTAACCATTCAATAAAAGGAACATCGAATAGTTTTTGCTGAATTCCAACATGGTACGTTGTGTTGTTAGCATCAGTAAGGTTTGCCATATCAGCGGCTAACAGAGTATAGCCGTTATTGTATCCAACACCAACTCTGACAACTGGCTTTGGTGTTTCAGCGGTATTATTAGTGACAATGCTTGAGCTAGTTAGTTCCTTGGTTGTTTCAAGAGTAAAAGCATCCTCAATAGATGTGCCTAAAGAAAAATTACCTGTTTTGTACATTGCACCTATGTTTGTTCCAAGATTATAGCTTTTTTCAAACTCGCCCGAACCGAAATTCATCCCGTCAAAGTTTGAACTTACAAGCTCGGTGTATGCGATAGAACCTTTTAGTGCTTCAACTCTTGTTGCTTTTAATGTTATGCCTAACGCCACATCATCCATAATTTCTCTGGCGTAACCCACGCATAATAAAGAGGAGTTATTTATATTGGCATTTAATGCTTCATTTTCATATTTCATGAAAGTTTTTGCTGAGGCATAGGCACCAAAGGCAAGACCGCCAGTAAAATAGGAGATTCCTCCACCATAAAACATAGATGCTGATTTCCCTTCCAGTTCCGCTAAAAGTGCAGAGCCGGCAGTAAAATTACCAGTATTATTTTTAATAGAATCCATAATTGCAGTAAATCCGTCTTCGTAAGAAAAAGTCCCTTCTGCGGTTAGGTGTCCGATCATTCCTGAATCAATGTAGGCTAGTCCAGCAGGGTTATAGAACATCGCCATTTCATCATTGGCTATTGCTGTATACGCTCCACCAAGACCCATGACTTTTGCCGATGCATATTGTGCTGTGTTAAAAGAAAAAACGAGCGAGAAGGATGCCAGGATGCTTATTATTAATATTTTTTTCATTATTACCTCCGGTTAGTATTGTTGAAAACATTGTAACAAAGAATATAGGTGAAATGAAAGAGGGTTTTATTTATTTTTTTGTTGCCAAAGTGCGATAAAATTTTCAATACTTCTATCCCATGTTTTCTCTGCAACATCATCAAAGTAACAAGCAGGTAATTGTTTTTTCTCTCGGTGATATTTTATACACTCACAGCAGATGCCCATTCTTGGGCATCCGCTTGCTGAGCAATTACAATTTTTTAGGTTGTTAGCTTTGTTTATACAAGTCATTCTTTCTTTCCTGTCATCCCCGCGAAGGCGGGGATCTTCTTCTTAGAAGTTTCGTGATAAATTTATGGATTCCTGCTTGACGCTATGCTAGGCCTTCGGCACTGCGGGAATGACAGTGTATTAATTAAAGTTAACTTTTGGTGCTTCTTTAGCTTTTTCTTCCATTTGAAACATGTCTTTTTTCTCATAGCCTAGTTGGTTGGCAACAATGCTAGTAGGGAATTTTCTGATAGCGATATTGTATCCTTTGATAGACAGATTGTATCTTTGTCTTTCTACCGTAAGTCTATTTTCTGAGCCAGCTAGCTCGTCCATTAGTTTAGTAAAGTTTTCATTAGCCTTTAGGTTGGGATAATTTTCTACCACAACAAGAAGTCTACTTAACGCTCCTTCGATGCCTTGAGCTGCTTGCATTTTGTCCTTAGCCGAACTCGCTCCAGCAAGTTTTGCTCTAGATTCAGCAATATTTTCAAAAATTTCCTTCTCATGTTTGGCGTAGCCTTTAACAGTATTGATTAAATTAGGAATTAGGTCATATCTTCTTTGCATAACGTTTTCAACTTGTGCCCATTTTTCATTAACACTTTCATCCATGGTGATTAGCTTGTTGTAGGTGCCAATATACCAACTAATACTTCCTATTATAAATAAAGCAATTACTCCTAGTGTTATCCATAGCTTTTTATTGTTCATTTTTTACCCCTTTCTTTTACCATCTTCCGCTTGCTCCACCGCCGCCTGACAATCCTCCACCAAAGCCACCAAACCCACCGCCAAAACTTCCGAAGTTATTGGAACGATGGCTACCTCCGCCCATTGTGCTTGCTAGTAAACTCCACATTAGTACGGATCTTCCAGTTTTACTCTTTAATAGTATAAGTATGATTATTATAAAGATAAAGGCACCAACCATGTTTTCGTTGGTAGTCGCGACCTTGGTTGTAGGTGATGCTGGAAGTTCCCCGGCTCCAAGTTGCGGAAGTTCAATTCCTTCCATTTCTGCTTGTTTCACTAAGAGTGCATAGGTGCCTTGTAGTATGCCAGTTGCAAAATCATTATTTTTAAAATGTGGAATTATATAATTATCTCTGATTGTTCCTACAAGTCCATCATTTAGGTATTGTTCTAATCCATATCCTACTTCGATTCTTAATCTTCTCTCATTGGGAGCAACTAACAACATGAGTCCATCATTTTCGCCGCTTCTTCCGATTCCCAGCTCTTCAAGTTTTTTAACAGCGTAGTCTTCTATTTCTTGACCGTTCAGAGATTTGACTGTGACTATAGCCATTTGGTGTTTTGTTTTTTCTTCCCATTCTCCAATCATTCTATTTAAAACAAGAGTATGTTTAGGTTCTAGAATCCCTGCTTGGTCAAATATTCGTTCAGCAGAATAGGAAAAAGATAAGGAGGTAAGCAAAGAAATAGCACAGATAACGGCTATCTTAGTAAGGCTATAGTTACTTAGACGTTTTAACATTTTTTTTAGCAGTGGTTGCTTTTTTGATCGTATCCTTTTTTGTAGTTACGTCTAATTTGTCTACGAAGGTTACTATGTTTTCTACTTGGGCAAGATATAAATAAAAAATTTCTTCAATATCAATTTTGTCAATCTTGATTAATCGAGGATTGTCGATAATTCGCATTAATAGAAAGAATAGTTGGATGTCTAGCTCTATGATGTCTGCTGTTTTTATTAACACATCTCTTGCTGACATTTCCTTGACGGGAACATTGTGAAATCTAAGTAGGTTTTTTAGGCTAATAATAAAGCTATTTAAGGAGGCATTTAATGTTTGAGCAATATGTTTTTTATCATAAATAAAGGCACTTTTGAGTAAAATAATATTTCTTCTGATATTTGATTCTATCTGTAAGCGTAGGTTTTTGTTTTCTATTTTTATGATTTCAGATAATTTTTTTCCGTATAAGGCTTCCTCTGAATCTATCATTTCTAAATATTCTATGGGAAAAATGTCACAAGATTCTTTGATTTCTCTTTGCGTGAGTATTAAGGTGTCAGTTTGTTGGAATATTTTGAAAATCTTTTTGTCTTCGTGAAGTTCTTTGTAGAATCTTTTAAACTCAAAGTTATCTTTCATGATGATTAAGAGATTACTAGCAGACTTATTGTCTTTATGCAGAATGTCACTGCTGTGTTTTATAATACTTAATAAAGAGTAACTAAACTTATTTATGAGAAAAGCAATTAACGGTTTTTGTTTATTCATCGTTAGCATAGTTTCATTATATTTTTTTATGCTACTTAAGTCAAAACAAGTTTTCCTTTCAGGTGACGACAGTGTCGCCTAATCTAGCAATTCACCGTTGATATTTTTATGACTCGTAGAGCTATATTCCTTATAAAAGCATGTTTTGAGGAAATATTAGAAGATGTTTATGTTTTAATTTCAAAAACTACGAGTAAAATTAATACAATAATCGTATTTGATGCGAGAATAAATTAACAGTTTGACATGCCTAAGCGCAAAGTAATATAATTTGTCTTGAGTTATAATAAGGTATACAGAGAAGTGTTCTTGCTCTGGAGATACAAATTTTTACCTAAGGAGTTTAAGCGTAATGAAACAAGAAAATGCTTTATATGGTTTTGGAGAATTAGTTTTTAATGATGAGGTAATGCAAGCAAGGCTACCAAAAGATGTTTTTAAGAAATTAAAAAAAACAATCAGTGAAGGCGAAACCTTAGATGCTTCCATTGCTGGATTAGTCGCCAATGCTATGAAGGATTGGGCTCTGGAAAAAGGGGCAACGCATTTTACGCATTGGTTTCAACCATTAACAGGGACAACAGCGGAGAAACATGATTCTTTTATTAATCCAGTTAGTGATGGTAAAGGAATGGTTTTAGAGTTTAGCGGGAAAGAGTTAATTAAGGGGGAGCCGGATGCTTCTTCTTTTCCAAGTGGTGGAATTCGGGCAACTTTCGAAGCAAGAGGATATACAGCATGGGATTGCACTTCTCCAGCTTTTTTAAGAGCAGACGGAGAATCATATACCTTATGTATTCCAACGGCTTTTTATTCTTATACAGGAGAAGCTCTTGATAATAAAATTCCCTTATTAAGGTCAATGGAAGCTATCAATGAGCAAGCATTAAGGGTCCTTAAAATATTTGGAAATGACAAAGCAACAAGAGTTGTCCCAACTGTGGGTCCAGAACAAGAATATTTTTTGATAGATAAATCATTTTTTGAACAAAGACTAGACCTGATTACTTCTGGCAGAACATTGTTTGGTGCACCTGCTCCAAAAGGACAAGAGCTTGAGGATCATTATTTTGGGTCAATTAAAGAAAGAGTTGCAGCTTATATGCATGAAGTCGATGGAACACTGTGGAGACTGGGTGTAAATGTGAAAACTAAACATAATGAAGTTGCTCCCTCTCAGTTTGAAATAGCGGTTGTTTATGGAACTACAAATATTGCAACAGACCATAACCATCTAGTAATGGAAGCGTTAACTAATATTGCAATAAGACACGATTTTGTTTGTTTATTACACGAAAAACCATATGTGGGTATTAATGGCTCAGGCAAACATAATAACTGGTCATTAGCATCTAATGACGGACAAAACATGTTAGAGGAAGGAGATACTCCCCATGATAACTTGCAGTTTTTAGTGTTTTTAGTAGCAACACTTTCTGCTGTTAATGAATATTCTGATTTATTAAGAGCTTCTGCTGCAAATCCCGGAAATGAACATCGTTTAGGTGCTAACGAAGCTCCTCCGGCGATTATTTCCGTGTATCTTGGAAGTGAATTAACAGAAATAATCGAAGGTATCGAAAACGGTGTTTTTAAAGCAGCAAGCTTAAAAGGTAAGTTGAGCATGAACGTCAGAACATTACCGAATGTTCCTATTGATAATACAGATAGGAATAGAACTTCTCCCTTCGCATTTACTGGAAATAAATTTGAATTTAGAATGGTTGGTTCGACCTCCTCAGTTGCAGTGCCTAACTGTGTCTTGAACACTATTGTTGCGAAATTTTTAGATGATATTGCGACGGAAGTAGAAGCCGCTGCTGATAAGGTCAAAGCAATCCAAGACATTTTAGTTAAATTAATCAAAAAACATAAGAGGATTATTTTCAATGGAGATGGTTATGGGGATGTCTGGGTAGCTGAAGCAGAAAAAAGAGGATTACCAAATGTAAAAAATACAGTGGATGCTCTTAAAGCTTTTATTAAACCAGAAAATATTAAAGTGTTTGAAAAGTATAATGTCTTATCGAGAAGAGAGCTTGAAGCAAGATATGAAGTTTATTTAGAAAGATATGCAAAAACCATCAACATTGAAGGCCTAACTTCCGTGCATATTGTAAAGAGACAAATTATTCCTGCGGTGAGTCAATTTTTAGTCGACCAAATTGCTACTTTAGGTAGTGTAGAATCAGTAGGGTTGAAAAATTCTGCGCTAGAAACACAAGTTAAAACCTTGAATTCTTTACTTCTAGATACATTTAAGAAAACAGAATCTTTAGGAAAAGCTATTGAAAAAGCGCAAGCTGCTCACGGAAATGCTGAACAGCAGGCTTCATTATATAGAGACAAAGTATTTACAGCACAAGCAGAACTTAGAAAAACGGTTGATGAATTAGAAGCTATGGTTGGTTCTGAGTATTGGCCAATGCCAACTTATTCAGAAATGTTATTTTTATTATAATTTGGCAGATAATAGTTGAATTGGAAAAAGGGCATCGAAAGATGCCCTTTTTTGTTTATTGATGTCTTTTTAAGAAAGAAGTAGCGTCATTAATAAATTTTTCTAAGTCCGGTATGTTTATTTTGTAGGCTAAAAACGCACGACTAAGAATTAATGTGCCTGTATCATTTTTATTTAATTTGCTTAAATTTTTTGTTCCATTGATTCTTATAATCATTTTAGATAATACAACAGCTTTTTTATGTAGAGTTAGTATTTGCTCTGCTTCTTTTATTTTTCCAGTATCAACAAGTGTTTTTATGTTTCTATAAATAGGCCAGTGTCCCCGCATTAGACTAAAGATTATCCACTCGCTTACACTTTTTTCCATTGTGTGGTCATAATGCGTGTTTATATATATTGTTAATATTTTTTTGTCTTGTTCTGTTGGAGTTAAAGTTAGAAGTGTTTGCCATACCACAGAAAGGTCCGCTGGAATTCCCTGCTCATTACAGAAGTAGTCTTCTTGTTCAAAAGTGTTATTTTTTATAGCATTAAGAATATGAGTTATGTCGTTAGATCCATGTATCTTAAGAATAAGGGTTGAGACAGTTTTAATTGCTTTTAAAAAGTTTAATTGATAGCTGTTTATTCCAATTATTTTATTGAACATAAGAAGTTATCGTTTAAAGGGCGTAGTTGTCTCACTAAAAATTGTTGCTCTATGTGAAGCATCGAAACATGGTATCCCTCTGTTAGGTCCTCTTCATCAAAACCGTGGAACAATAAAAACTCATTTGGATCATAAACAGTTTCTAACGGTTGAGGGTTAAATAAATCAAAGTAATAGTTCAAATATTCCTTAATATTGACGACTGGAAAGTTTAAAACACCTTCATTACAATCCGGATAGTCTTCTTTGAGTAGTTCTAGAGGTGT
>JAQWCF010000028.1 GCA_028706105.1 Candidatus Margulisiibacteriota bacterium | reverse complement strand
TGATTACTCCTATTTATGAAGTAATTAAAGAAAATAAATTTAATATAAACTTAGTAAATGTTCGGTTTATCAAGCCCTTTGATGAAGTTGCTTTGAAATATTTTTTAAAGCAATCTAAAGTTATTATCACTGCTGAAGAAGGCGTGGTAGAGGGTGGTTTGTATGGTTTGGTTTCTGAGATTATCCAGCGAGAAGGATTAAATGTTAAAACTGCATCAATTGGTTTAAACAATAATGTTTTTGTTGAACATGGAAGCAAGGACGATCTTTTTAAGAAATTTGGAATGGATAAGGAAGCGATTAAGAGAGTTTTAATAAAATCATTGGAGGTAGATGAATGTTAGATTTAATTTTAATGTTAATACTTTGTTATTTGTTAGGGGCAATTCCGTTTAGTTATTTTGTAGCTAAATTAAAGGGCGTAGATTTGACTAAGGTGGGTAGCGGGAATATTGGTGCAACAAATGTTTATAGATCTGTTGGTAAGATGTATGGTGTTATTGCTTTTTTCTTTGATGCTGGAAAAGGTTTTTTCGTTGTTCTTTTAGTAAATATACTTACTCTTGGCAATCCAATATTGACAGTTTTAGGTGCAACATTGGCTATACTTGGACATACTTTTAGCCCTTTTGTAGGATTTAAAGGTGGCAAAGGTGTGGCAACTGGAGTCGGGGTTTTGTTCTTTCTTCAACCAGTGGTCGCAATTATTGGACTTGTTTTGGAGTTAGTTATTATAAAAGTTACTGGGTATGTGTCCTTAGCTTCTATTGTTTCAGGTTTAGTCATTTTTCTATTAATGTTAATGCCTGTTTTTAATACTCAGCCAGTTTATAGTTTGTTTGTTTTGGTAGTTGTAGCTTATATAATTTACAAACATAAGGGAAATATAAAGCGGCTTATTAAGGGACAGGAGACTAAAATTTAATGAGGAAGATATTAGTTGTTGGCTGTGGTGCTTGGGGTACATCTTTAGCGAAAGTATTGTCTGAGAAAAACGAAAAAGTATATATCGCTTGTCATAGTGAGCAGATTATTCAGGATATAAATAAAAAAAGAGTAAATTCTTTGTACGGATTAGTGGAACCAAAGCTAACTAAAAACATAGAAGCAATATCTTTTGATCAGATTCCGACTGTTATTGTGGAGGTTTCTGCAATATTTGTAGTTGTAGCTTCCAGTTTTTATCTTTCCACGATGAAAATGCTTAGGCCTATGATTGTGGAGCAACATATAATTGTTAGTGCTACAAAAGGAATGGATGAGAGTGGGCTTTCTATGCTTGATATTGATAAGCAAGTTTTTTCCAAAGAACAATTAGATGCACAGCTTTGTGTGCTTTCTGGGCCAAATTTAGCCAAAGAGATTTATCAAGGACTACCGGCTGCTACTGTGATTGCCTCTCATAATAATGAGGCCGCTACAGTTATCCAACAAATGATAAGCAGTGACAATTTCCGCGCTTATATTAGTAACGATGTTATTGGTGTTCTATATGGTGGAATTTTAAAAAACATTATTGCGTTGGCAGCTGGAATAGTAGATGCGATGAATTTAGGTACAAACGCTAAATCTGCGTTAATGGTAAGAGGCATTGCGGAGATGCGGAGATTTTGTGTGTATGTTGGCGGCGAGGAAGATACTGTCTTTGGTCTTTCAGGGTTTGGAGATTTAATCACAACTTGTACTGGCCCTAAGAGTAGAAATTATTCAGTCGGGTACGCCTTAGGTAAAGGCGAAAAGATAAAGGATATTATTGCGGGCATGGTAGACGTTGCGGAAGGTGTTAAAAGTTGCAAGGTAATTCATTTTTTAGCCATTAAAGAAGAAATATCTATGCCAATCACCTCTGCTATTTATAAGGTTATTTATGAAAATGCTTCCATCAAAGATACTATAAGTTCATTAATGAACAGAGATTTGAAGAAGGAAGATTAGTCTTGGTAGATAAAAATAATTTTGATAAAGAACAAGTAGTCGTAGTTACTATCAAAGATAGAAATTTTCAATATTCAGTAGCAGAAGTAATTTCTTTGGTGGAGAATTTGCATGCAGAAGTCATTATGACAATCACTATGCATCGAGATTCTTTTAGTAATGCTACATATTTAGGTAAAGGCAAGATTGAAGAGGTTTCTCAAGTAATAAAAGAATTTAATGTTGAGACAATAGTAATAAACGATAATATTTCTCCATTACAGAAGCAAGCTCTTGAAGAACAGTTAAAATGTAAGGTTTTAGATAGAACAGAAATTATTTTATCAATTTTCTCAGCACGAGCTTCCTCGAAAGAGGCTCAGTTACAAGTTGAGCTTGCCGAGCTCCAGTATCTGTCACCGCGTTTAACAAGAATGTGGGGGCACCTTTCTAGACAGAAGGGTGGTATTGGGATGAAGGGTATAGGTGAAAAACAGCTAGAAACTGATAAACGTGTTCTTAGGAAGAAGGTTAGTAAACTTAAGGATGAATTAAAGAAAGTAAAAGAGAATCGTTCTTTGCTTAGGAAAAAGAGGATGATGAGCAATACTCCAGTTGTGTCTTTGGTTGGATATACAAATGCAGGAAAATCCACAATGTTCAATTATTTTAAAGGCAAAGAGGTTTTTGCAAAGGATCAGCTTTTTGCTACCTTGGACACGATAACAAAAAAAGTTAGTTACGAGAATGCTGAGTTTTACATAGTGGACACTGTGGGATTTATTAACAATTTACCACATTTTTTAATAGAATCTTTTAAGGCGACATTGGAAGAAGTTATGCTTAGTGATTTGCTTATTCATGTGGTTGACGCCTCTAGTAAACAATTAACGCAACAAATAAAAGCAGTTTATGAAGTGCTTCATGAGCTTGGAATTGACGAAAAACCGATGATAACAGTTTATAACAAAATAGACTTGGTTAAAGAAAAAGAAATTTTGCCAGAGAATGGACTGCATGTTTCTTTAAAAACAGGAGAAAATTTAGACTTGTTAGTTAAAAAAATCTTAGAAAAGATCAAACGATGAGTTGCTTAAATTTTGTTGCCTTAGATGTTGAAACTACTGGTTTAGACGAGAAAAGAAATGAAATTACAGAGATTGGCATTGTAAGATTTCGTAAGGGCGTGCTTATTGCTGAATACTCTACTTTAGTTAAGCCTAGCGAAAGAATTTCTGACTATGTAGCTAACATGACAGGTATTACTAATGGAATGGTTAGTAAGGCGCCTAGCTTTGACGAAGTCGTTGCGGAGATGCTTGATTTTATCGGTGAGGATGCAATTGTTGGTCATAATATTAAATTTGACATAGGAATGCTTAACCAAGCTCTTTTAAGAGTAAATCGTCCAGCTTTAGACAATGTATTGCTCGATACGTTAGACATTATTTCGATATTAAACCCAACAGGTGGTAGCTTTAAATTAAGCTATTTAGCTAAAGTTTATGGAGTTTTAGAAGAGAACGTCCATCGGGCAAAAGATGATAGCCTGATGACTGCTAATTTGTATTTGAAACTGATAGACGAAATCAAGAAGCTGGATAAAGACGTTGTTTCTGTTTTGCTTTATTATTTAGATCAAACAGATACTTCTTTGAAAATGATATTTGATGATGTTTTTGGTAATAAGTTAGAAAAACATGATTATCCTTGGGTTTCATTTAAGTTTAATAAGTTGAAAAAAGGTAAAGCTAGTGAAAGATATAGAGATGAGAGTTTTAAGAAAAAAGATGTCGATGCTTTGTTTCAGATTTTTAAAGAAGATGGTAGTTTAGCAAAGAATTTGCCTGGTTTTGAGATAAGATCCGCTCAAATTGATATGATGGAAAAGGTTTGGCAAAGTTTTCAGAGCAACACTCATCTAGTGGTCGAGGCTGGAACTGGTACAGGTAAATCTTTGGCATATTTGCTTCCTGCTGTTTATTTTGCGTTAAAAAAAGATAAAACTGTAGTTGTTTCAACTAAGACAAAAGCCTTGCAGGAGCAGTTAGTGGATAAGGACATTCCGACTTTAAAAAAAGCTTTGGGCATTAATTTTAATGAGGAAATGATTAAAGGAAAAGAGAATTATGTTTGTTTAAACAAATTTGCCTATTTAATGAATTCTGCTATTTCTAAGAAGGATGATGCGTTTCTTAAAGGAGCCTTGTCTTTGATGATGTGGGTGATTTCTTCTGAGAAAGGCGATATATCCGAAATACATAATAGTCTTAAAACAAGATTTAATAATCAAATAAAGGCTGAAACAAAGAGTTGTTTGCAGGCACATTGCCCCTTTAAGCAGGTTTGTTTTTTAAATAAACTTAAAGAGAATGCGAAGAATGCAAATATTATAGTGGTTAATCATGCTTTATTGTTAGCAGATATTCATTATGGACAGAAAGTGCTTCCAGAGTTTAGCCAGTTAATCATTGATGAAGCCCACACGTTAGAAGACGTAGCCACTGGCTGTTTTTCGATGTCCTTTGCTAAAAAAAGATTAAATGAGTTGTTTGCCAAGATTGTTGAAAATAATGTCATAGATGATTTTGCAAAAGATAAGGAAATTGAGAAAGATATAAAGAAAATTAAGACCAAATTCCGTAAAGCAACAAGAGCTAATAATGATTGGTTTAATGAAATAGAAAATGTTTTCAAAGATAAAGAAAAACAAAATGTTTTTTTTAAGAAGAGTCAAAAAAGGATTGGGTTTACCGAGATAGAAGAAAGTATTATTGATTCTATTTATATTTCAATTAATGATTTAATCGGCGTTTTATTGGAAGCCACGCCATTGTTAAATGATTTGAGGAAAGAGATTAAGGATGAACTTACAGTTTTTCAAAGAGCTTTTTTGAGAGGTATTATTTCTGAAGTAGAAGGATTAATAGGCGAGTTAGCTGCGATGTATGACCGTAGCCCTGGATTTATCAGATGGCTAGAAAAAGTCGAGAGACCAAGGTCAACACATTATGAAATGATAATGACTCCTTTGTCTTCAGGGGAGTTATTACAAAAAGAGCTTTTAGCTGGGCTTGAATCTGTTATTCATACTTCTGCGACAATTTCCATAAATGGTAATTTTAATTATTATTTGTCTCGGATGGGATATTTGGATTCTGAGCAAAAGATAGAAACAGCTGTGTTTAGTTCACCTTTTGATTTAGAGAAAAGAATGCTGTTGTGTGTTCCTGGAGATGTCCCTGCCTATAAAGATGATAAAGAATATATTGAGAGTATTTCTAGATATTTAAAGGAATTGCTGATTGGTATTGATGGTAAAGCTCTTGTTTTATTTACATCTCACAAACATTTGAGTGATTGTTATTATGGAATAAAACATGATTTAGAAAAAATCAGAATTCCTTTGTTTTGTCAGGGCAAGCAAATGTCAGACAAGAATTTGATTAAGGCCTTTAAGGAAAAAGAAGGCGCTGTTTTAATGGGAACAGATAGTTTCTGGGAGGGCATAGATGTCCCTGGTAGAAATTTATCATATGTTATTGTAGTTAAGCTTCCTTTTGACGTTCCAACCGACCCTATTGTAATGGCAAGGATGGAACAGGTAGCAGCAGCAGGTAGAAGTAGTTTTTTTGACTATGTTGTACCAAAAGCGATTGTAAAGTTTAAGCAAGGCATTGGTAGGTTAATCAGATCAAAGAGTGACACAGGCGCTGTTATCATCCTGGATAAAAGAGTTAAACACAAAGGATATGGGAAGTCTTTTATAAATGCAGTTACAGCAAGAAAAGTAAGTTCTGAGGACTTGCCTTCGATGATAGCTTCTTTGAAGTTGTGGGTTGATTAAGCTTCCTTCTCTGGATATAAATTAATCTTTGCTGGCACGTTATGTTATTCTATCTTTTGGTAGTGGTTAAGTTTTCTGCAATTTCTTAACAACTTTTTCGATAAGTTAACATGCTAAAGTTTGAACATAACAAAATCAGTAGATTTAAAGTTGTTGCACTATCAGCTGGACATGTTAATAAAGGTGAAGTTGATTTATCTAAATATGTTGGCGAAGTATGCAATTATCTGCTGTCTAAATATTCAGATTCTCAGTCCTTTGTTTGGAGTAATTTTGTGGATTTAGTGGTAGAACTACCTAATCTTTTAAAACAAGTTGAAGAAAAAACAGGGCTACAGACTTCTGAAAAAGTAACGAGCATCGGTAAGCTGTGTTGGCTGATAGCTAATTATCATTCCAGCAAATTTGATGCTTTTAATAAAAGGTTTTTTGGTTCGAACAAAGCACCTATGTCTGACTATATACCTAAAGTAAAGAGCAGTGTTGATATCATCTATCTTCCTATTTCTGGACATGAGAACCCAGATGTTGATTCTGTTGTTTCTGTCATTATGATGTCTTATTTAATGTTTCAAACAGGAGATAAGCGATTAATGGTAAGACCTTGTTATGAGGGTATTTTACAAGAAGAAGTTGGTCATTATGTAGATTCTGTTCTTGGTAGAAAAGGTTTTACGGACGCATTTTTTACAAATTTAAATGATAATCCATTTGTTTGTGCCAAGAGAAAGATGATTACGTCAGCTCATTTGCCTGTCGTAACTCCCGAAATGAATTATTTAGAAGCCACAAAAAGTGTTCTTAAATATAAGCCTGGGTTAAGAGTTTTGATGCCAATTGTGGATGCAGAAGGTAATTACAAAGGTTGTTTAAGGCATGTTGAACGAGAAGAATTTTTGATGACTGAAATTATCAAGAACAAAAACTTGCAAGAATTAACGGTGGCAGATGCCTTGGCTTGGAAAAATATTTATAAGTCAACGAGGGAGAAAGTTCCTGAAGACATTCAGTTTGAATTAGATGTAGAGATGGACTCTGCTATGCAGATAATACTTGAGAAAGTCTATGCTGTACCAGTTGTTAGTGACGATAATAAGTTTGCGGGAGTTGTAACACAAGCTGAATACTATAAAGAGAATATTGGTTTAATTATGGTTGACACTCAAGAGCCGACATTAAGTTTAAAAGCTATCAACCCTAAGCTAGTAGTAAAAAAGGACCATCATGAAAATAAAGGTGGACTTTCAAATGGAGTAAGCATCGGGGGCAACAGTTCCACAGTGGCTATGATTCTTAAAGATTATTTGCAATTTAGGAGAAATGTTAGTTTCCCTGCAAAGCTTGCTAGACTTGGATTAGGTGCAATGCTTATTGATTCTAATATGAAAGAAAGATTTATAGACCAGGATGAGTACTTGTTTGATGACGTTGCTGCTTATTGTTTGGCTGTTGAGCAGGGAGTTAGTTATGGTGCTAATTTTCATGAAAGTTTTAGATATCAAAAAGATAAGGAAGATATTCAGCAGGAAGAGATTAGTAGGTATCGGTCTATTCAGGCAGATGTTTTTAGAGATAAGTTTTTGAATAACAGAAATTCCTTATATGATGCAGGAGATGTTAAAGATTACAAAAAAGAATATGGGCTGGATGTTATCGCTTGGCAATGGGAATTGAATAAAGATTTGTTGTCTATCCATCTTTCTAAGGCAAAGGATGTTCCATTAGAATTAGCCGAAAAAACCCTAGAAAAGAGAAAAAGCTTTGGAATACTTTTAGTTACGCCGACAGATAGAGAAGACATGGAGAAACAAGCTGATAGTATGTTGGTTTTTGGTAAAGTAAAGAAAGATTTACAGAAGCTGATGGCTTATTGGAAACAAAATTTAGTGGATTCGGTTACAGGTAATCGTATTTTTCAATCTGAATTTGAATATACAATATCTGAGGTTAAAGATACTAGAGGCATCGTTGGTTATTGCGCTAAAATAGATTTTTCAAAGAATGCAAATTTTAATTCTAGAAAACATAGTGTATTGAAAACACTATTGGCATATTTTTAGTGAAGAATTAATGCACTAGTGCTTTGTTCTGGATACATCATATAGCTTTCTGTTAAGGACACGTCATCAGAGTTATTTAACTGAAGAAGAGAAAACAGATCTTTTTGCATACTCATGTCAGGGCAGAGCGAATAACCAAAGGAGTATCTTTCTGGAGGAACCCTACTACCTAGTTCGTTTCTCATCGTATTATGATTATACTGAGCAAGAGCTTCTGCCATCCAGGTAGTAAAGCCGTGGAAATAGTAAGCATTTGAATAATTGTTTAGATTTTCTAATTCTTCATATTTTTTTAAAACTTCTTTGCCTAAAGTAACTACTTGGAGAACAATTTTGTCTCCTGTAGACGAGGCTATGTTTTTTTTATTAATAGTGGGAAATTCCCAGGTAATGTTGTGCTCTGGAAAAGTTATTGCTGTGTTGGTCTTTGTGATTTTAAAAGTATCATAGAAGACTAAACCTTTTATGTCTGAAGTTAATATGGTTTTTTTTATAAACAAGAAGGCTTTCTCTAGTTCCTCAATCGTTGAAGGGGTATTGTTTTTTAGTCCCCAAGACGTTTTGAAGAGAACTTGCTTGTTAATGAAGGGAATAAATTTTTCAGGTTCAATTATTTTTTTTTGAGACATTAATTATATCCTCTAATATTTTTAATCCAGTAAAAGCGTCTTTTGAATAATAAACCCCACCTTTATAGGGAGTTCCGTTGATGTTAGAAATTGTTTTAGCATAATTGCTGTTTATAGCTGCACCGCCAATTATTACGGGAATACTTTTGTCAAGATTATGAAGCTTTTCTACAATTAGTTGCATTTGTTTAGAGGTTGTAACTAACAAAGCGGAGAGGGTAATAGCATCGGCTTTTTCTTTTAGGGCAGTTTCAATGATTTTATCTGCTGGAACCTGTTTGCCAAGGTCAATTACTTTATAGCCATTATTTTCTGTTATTGTTTTAACTAGATTTTTGCCAATATCATGCACGTCTCCGTAAACTGTAGCTAGAACTATTGTCCCTTTGGACATATTACTGTTTTTATCGAGATATTTTTCTAGATGAGTGATGGATTTTTTCATTATTTCAGCTGACTCGAGGACAAAGGGAAGAATTATTTCTCCGGTTTCCATTTTGTCTCCCACAACTTTCATGGCTGGCAGAAGAACTGTATTAATAATTTCTTCAGCCTTCATTGTTTGTCTTAGTTTTTCTAATAAATCAATAATTCCTTCTTTATCTCTAGTTATTATTTTGTGTTGAATAAGTTTATCAAGAGGAAGATTTGTGGTGGGTGCAGGTTTGTTCGTGCTAGTTGGTGTCTTTTGTGTTTCTGTTTTTTGAAAATGTTCGATAAATTCTGTAAGCGCTAGGGAGCTTTTGTTTAATATTAGATTTTTAGCTAAATTAACTTCATTTTTATTTAATTCACTGAGTGGCTGGAAATGGTCTGCATTAAAAATAGCCATATCTAGTCCATATTCAACAGCAGTGTGAAGATAAACGAGGTTTAGTATTTTTCTGGCAGGAGGAGTGAGTCCAAAGGAAACATTGCTTACACCAAGAACTGTTTTTACTCCTGGGAGCTCTTTCTTTAGTAATTGAATTGCGTTAAATGTTTCTTTTGCTGAGTTTCTCCATTCTTCTTCTCCAGTCGCAAGTGTAAAAGTAAGCGTGTCAAAGATAAGTTGTTCTGGTTTCAACCCATAATCATTTACCGCTATCTTGTATATTTTCTTGGCAATAGTTAGTTTTTCTTTAGTTGTTTTTGCCATGCCCTGCTCATCAATACACAGTGCAATAGTGCTAAGTCCAAAATTTTTTACGATAGGTAAGATTTGATGAATCTTGTCACTTTCTAAATTGATAGAGTTAATTAATGGTTTTCCTGCATAAGACTTAATAGCCGATTCAAGTGTTATTGCTTCCGTAGAATCAAAACAGAGCGGTATAGTCGTGGCGTAAGCGACTTTTTTGGCAAAGAAAGACAATTGATCTTCCTCATCAGCTCTTTCCGTCATTGCGAAGCAACAATCAATCAAGTCAGCATTGCTTTGTTCTTGTGATTTTGCCAGATCAACTAATTCATCATATTTGTCTTGAAGCATTAGCTCTTTAGCTTTGCGAGAACCCTGGGAGTTAATCCTTTCACCAATAATCAAGGGAGTTTTCTTTTCTTTAGCAAGGCTAATCGGACCACAAAAACTTGGTAAGCATTCAGCTTTAAACTTCAGATTTTCAGCTTTCAGCTTCAAGCTTTCAGCTTTCAGCTTCAAGCTTTCAGCTTTCAGCTTTAAGCTTCCTATATGTTCGGGAGTTGTGCCACAGCACCCGCCAACAACGCTTATTCTGTATTTTCGGAGGTATTCACCTATAACAGTACTAAAAAGTTCTGGTGTCATTTTGTAATGAGCTGTTCCGTCGATGTTTTCTGGCATGCCTGCATTTGGAATAATAGAAATTGGCAATGGTGAGTGCTCGCTGAGAAGCTTTATGGTGTTTTCCATTTCTCTTGGCCCAGTGGAACAATTGATGCCAAAGACATCAATTCCCATATCTTTTATTATTGTTATTGCTGTAAGAATGTGAGTACCAAAAAGCATATTGCTATATTGGTCGACGGTAACTTGTACCTGTAGTGCAATTTCTTTACAAGAGTTTGTAATCGCTTTTTTAGCTCCAATTATGCCAGCTTTTACTTCCAAAATATCGTGTTGTGTTTCTAATAATATTAAGTCTGCCCCACCGTCAATAAGTGCTGTCGCTTGTTCTTCAAAAACGTTAGATAATTCGTCAAAATTTATGCTGCCAAGAGATGGGTCGGTGGAGGAAGGCAGGAATCCTGTTGGTCCCATGGAGCCCATCACGAAGGTATTTGGAAAATTTAAAGCTTGAATAGCTTTTTGGGCATTTTGAGCTGCTGCATAGTTTATTTCATAAACTTTATGTTCTAATCCATATTCTTTAAGCTTTATTCTGTTTCCGCCAAAGCTATTGGTGTCCATTACCATAGCGCCTGCTAATAAATATTGTTTGTGAACGTCTTGAATAATATCTGGTCTGGAAATGTTTAGGTATTCAAAGGCACCTTCATGACCATGGAAATCTTCAGAGGTTATTTTGTGCTTTTGTAGCATTGTCCCAAATCCTCCATCTTGGAAGATTAATTGTCCTTGTTTGATTAGTTGTAAGTATTTGTTCATAATGTATAAGTATAAAGTATAAAGGGTAAAGTAAAAAGATTAAAACACGGGCGGGGAAAGATGACTTTTTTGTTTTTCCCTCTTTACCTTATGCCCTGTTATGTTATATCTTGGAAAAAGAATAGTTTAGGGGGATTTGCATGGAAATAAATATACTACTGGCATTAGGGCTGATTTTTATTGTTATTTTAGTTGGATTGAGTGATGTTTTGGTGAATCCAGCGGCCTATCTTGATGCTCCTTCTTTTTTAATTGTAGTAGGTCTTTCAATGTCGGCGCTTTTGATTAGTTCTTCGTTTAGTAAATTTAAAATCTTCTTAAAGACCGGCAAAATGATAATTATGCCTAAAAAACAGATGGCACCTCAGGATGCAATTGATGAATTAGTTAGACTTGCCAAGATTTCTAAATCTCAAGGAAGAGTGGCTCTTAATAAAGAGGTAGAAACAATAACTCAGCCTTTTTTGAAGTTTGGGGTTCAACTATTAACAGAAAAAACAGGTCACGCATTTATTAAAGCTACGCTTGAGAATGATATTGAGGAAATGGAAAATAGACATGGAAGTATTCATGCTATGTATGGAAATATGGCTGGATTTGGTCCGGTATTTGGTATGGTTGGGACAATAGTTGGTCTTATTCAATTGCTTAAAGGACTATCTGATGCCTCTAAAATTGGACCAGCAATGGCTGTTGCTCTTATTACTACACTATATGGTGGGTTTATTTCTGGTGTTATTTTTACTCCTGCAAAAGAAAAATTAAAGGAAATGTCGGAAAATGAAGCATCCTTAAAAAGATTGATAATGCAGGGCATTCTGATGATTGAGAAAGAAGAAATACCTTCCAAGGTTGAGAAATTTTTAAAAAGCTTCCTGCAGGATAAAGAGAAGCATGCACCAAAAAAGGTTAAATAGGGATTAATATGGGCAAAAAGAAAAGAGCTGAAGGAGGAGGGAATATTGCAGATGCCATAATGAGCGATCTTATGATGCAGATGCTTACCTTTTTTATTTTACTGTATACAATTGCTGCCTTAAATTTATCAAAAAGTAGGGTTGAAGGTGACAGCGATAGTGTGGTTGACCAAATTAGGCAGGGGTTTAGACAAAGATTAAATATGGAAGAGGGCACACCAACGCCTAAAAACGATCCCATTATTCAGGTGCAAGAAGCCAAAGTTGAAGATTTAGAAACTGAGCAAAAAGCACAACTGATTACTAAAATAAAAGAAATAGTAGAGAAAGAAACATTAAGACAATATATAGAAGTTATTGTGGAAGAACAAAAGATTAGACTTGTCTTTAATCAGCCAGTACTTTTTAATTCTGGATATGCTTACTTGAAGCCAGGAGCAAAAGATTATTTGGACCCAGTCATAAGTGGAATAATTAATACTATAGAAAACGATATTATTATAGAAGGGCATACCGATAGTATGCCGATTAAAAATGAGATGTATCAGGATAATTGGCAATTGTCATTTGATAGAGCATATAATGTGCTTAAATACATGGTGGATGTCCATAAAATTGATCCGTTTAGAGTTTCAGCTGTTGGATATGGACAGTATAGACCAAGAGTGGATAACGATACTTATGAGAAGAGGGCAATAAATAGGAGGATTGAAGTTAATATTTTACTTCATTCCAAAAAAATAGATAGTGGTATTCAAAAAAATAAACGAAAGTCTACGGATGTAGACTCGGATATTGTAATACCTACGGATATTGAAGTGCCAATATAGTGTTGATTCCGTTTGTTTTGTATGTTTAAATTTAGCTAAAGATAGGATGTAAAAATGACAAAAATATTAATCATTGATGATGCAGCTTTTATTAGAATGAGGGTAGAAAAATTTTTGTTACGCCATGATTTTGAAGTTTTTTTGGCGGAAGACGGACAAAGTGGAATAGATTTGTTTAAAAAGGAACTTCCGGATGTCGTCCTTTTAGACGTTACTATGCCAGGTATGTCAGGAATGGAAGTCTTGAAGCAAATAAAAGAAGCCAATAAAGATGCAAAAGTTATAATGTTGACTAATGTGGACCAGCAAGAAACGATTATGGAAACAGTTAAGCTTGGCGCCAAAGGATTTATTAAAAAACCTTTTGAGGAAGACAAACTTTTAGATAAGATAAGTAAACTTATCAAAACTTAGTCGCGCTTATTGCGGTTCCCTTGTTTTCAGAATAATATTAACAATTGTATGAGAGTCAAATTTTTAATATTATTTTTATTTATTTTAGCTTCTTTTTTGTTTTCTTTAGAGCTAACAGACATAACAAGAAATCACCAGTATCGTGATCAAGTTTATTATTTGGCAGAAAATAATTTTATGCCTCAATACATAGACAGTACTTTTCAGTTAGATTCTGAGCTAACCGTTTTTCAAGTAGCACTTAGTTTGATTTTTGTTAATGCTGTTAGTTTAAATGTGGACAGAGAAGAGCCTTATCTTCTTGAGTTTGGAAAGTCTTCTATTGAATACCCTTATGTCCAGTATTTGTTTAACAAGGAAATTGTCAAAAAAGACATAGACGTATATGCGACATGTAATGTTTCAGAAGCTTTACATATGTTTTCAAAAATGTATCCAGACGTAAAGTTTTCGTTAGATAAAAAGGAAGGACCTGCTCCTTTTTTAAGGCGTGATTTTTTGGTGTTAATTACAAAAATTGACCAGTTCAATAGGACAGTCAGTAGATATCGAGTTGATAAAAGAAAAAAAGAGGATGAATATGTTGGCTCTGCTGTCAGTGAGTACATTTTAGGTTATGCCAGTGCGTTAGATAGAATAGAGTTAAGTAAGTATAGTTCTGGTAATAGAGATTATTATGATGTGTTTTGGAGGTTTGCATCTGAGAAGGACAAGCAATATCAGAAGTTTAATGAAGACCTTTCTTTGGAGGATTTGGATTTACTAGATAAAAGGTTAAATCAAGCGTTATTAAATTTTTATAATTTCAAATATTGGCTAGTGATTCAACAATGTAACATTGTTTTAAAAGAAGACCCCAAAAATGTTGGGGCTTTGAAATTGAAGGGCTCTACATATTACATGTTGCGTGATTTTGATAAGGCGAGAAAATATTGGGAAAAGGTTCTTTATTATCAGCCAAACAATGAAGAAATGCGATATTTTTTAAAGGTATTGCCTAGGTTTTCTGATTAGTATACTTTATGTACGCTGTATGTGGTGTAATTATGGTTTATTTTTGACTATAAGTTCGGGAAAAACTTGGTGTTTAGATTGACACTGAGTGGCTTTATAGCATAATATTGTTTACACGGGGGAAGAGGAAATAATGGTTAAAATTCTTCAAAAGAAATCTAGTGCGGCTGACAATGCAAAACAAATACTAGAAAATCCTGATATTAAGGTTTTTCATAAGGACGTACAGAGCGAAGTTCAGGAATCTATAAAAAGCTCTATTGATACTTTAGGGCAAATTCATATTAAGAATGGAAAAGTAGAGCAAAATATTATTAGCCTTGAGGGTAGAAGAGAGCAATTACTTAAAGATATTGCAGAATTAGAAGAAAAAAAATCCAAAATTGAATCAAAAGTAACTGATTTTGAGAATAAAAAAAGGCAAGAATTTACCTCACAACAAGAGTACCAGAAGAAGTTATTAAATGAATTTTTTCAAAGAAAACAATTATTGCTCCATGATGTAAATCAACTCCAGGCAGAAAGAATTAAGCTGACCCGTCAGGTCGATAAACTGAAAGACGACCCTAAAAATATGTTAGGGCAAGGAAATTCATTATTTTATGAACAAATAAAAACACAGGCTCAGTATGAATCTGATCAAATTAGACAGCAAGGATATTATGATTCCGAGGTTATAAGGTCTTCAGCGAAGGAAGAATCTGAAAGAATCAAGAATCAAGCATTTTTTGAGACGGAGCAAATGAAGACAAGGGCGAGAGAAGAAGCAGAGGCCATTAAATCTACACTTTTAGGAGATGCGGAGTTCCTTAAGAAAAACATAATTGATTCTGCTAATAAAGAAGCAGAAGTTATTAAAAATAATGCACAAGTAGAAGCTAATAACATATTAGTAGTTGCCAGAAAAGAATCTGAGACAATTTTGTTGGATGTTAACGATAAGTTGTCGAACTTTAATGATTTACAAATGAAGTCTTCAAAATTGGTAGAGGAAGCTGAGTTGTCAGCATCTCAAGTTTTAGGTAAAGCAAATGAAGAGGCCACTGTTTTGATTGATGAAGCAAAAATTAGAGCTCAAAAAGAATATAATGAAATGGTGTCTCATTTTAAGAAAGAATTAAGTGAAACTGATTGGAATTCAAAGGCAGAAATGCTTAGGGAATCACAGGAAGAGGCAGATAGAATAATAAAGGAAGCTAACAAAAAAGCAGAAGACCTTTTACTTGAGGCAGAAGAAGAAAAGAAGAGCATATTAGAAAAAACACAGGAAGATTGTGAGATTACTGTTGTTTCAATAAAAAAAGAAGCATCTGAAGAAGCGTGGGCAGTAAGAGAAGATTTGCTTGAAGAAGCAAGTAAAGAGTCGGATCGAATTATTAATGAGGCAAATATTCAAGCTGAACAGATCATAAAAAGAGCAGAAGAAGATAAAAAGTTAATTATCACAAAAGCTCATGAAGAAGCCGAAAAGGTTAGTGGAGATATCAGGCTAAGTGTTTTAAGTAAGTCCGAAAAAGATGCCGATAGGTTGTTAGTGGAGGCGCAAAAGAAATCTCAGATTCTTATTTTAAGTGCTGAAAAAGAAGCAAAAGATGTAATTGAACAAGCTAATAAGCAGGCGATGATAATTGGTAATGAGTTAGAAATAAAAATTAAGTTAGCAGAACAACGGAAGGAGCAAATACTTGCTCAATCAGAGTTTGAAGTAAAAACAAAAGCTGAGGGAATTGTTGGAGATGCGAATGTTCAGGCTGCAGAAATCAGACAGAATGCCATAAAAGATTCCAAACAGAAAGCTCAAGAGATTTATCGCCAAATCATGGAAGAACAAGAAAATAAAGGCAATGATTTATTGCAGAGGGCGATAGTACAAGCAAAGATAGAAAGGGAGAGTATTTTAAGTTCAGCGGATGCACAGGCAGCCAATAAAGCTCGAGAAATAATTCTTACGGCGGAGAAAGAGGTTTTAGATAAAACCAACAGGATCATGCAGGAAGCAATGAAAAGAGCAGATGCTATCGTCAATGAAGCTAGAGAAAAAGCTGAAAACGAGGCTAAACACATACTTGCACGAGACAAGGCTGAGCTAGAGCAGTTAAAGGTGATGATCGCTCAATTTAAATTTGATAAACATAGATTAGAACAATCAACAGAAGAATTGAGTAGTAAAAATATTAAAGCATTGGAAGTAGCACAAAAAATAAAAGAGAGAGAAATGCAAATTTCTGAAAAGTTAAGAGATGTAGAAACAAAATACCAAAATGCTAGAGATGAAATGCTTCCTAAAATTACAGATATCAAGAATTCATATGCTTTTTATAAACAAGATTATGATTTAAAAATTAGAGAAATGGATGAAAGGTATGTGCTTGCTCAAATTTCATTTGATGAGAAGATGAAAGAATTAAATAGTAAAAGTGAAGCTGATTTGAAATATATAAAAGATAAGTACACTCAAGAGAAGAAGGGTTTAATTGCATTGTTAGAAGATGAGATAAAGCGATTGCAAGATATTTCCGATGAGCGTTTAATTAATAAGAAAAAAGAGTTGGAAGAAACAAAATTGTTTTTAAAAGAAGAATTAGATAAGAAACAAGAGGAATATTTTAAGAAAACTCAAAAAATAGAAGATTTATTAAAAAATAAAGTAGCAGAAATGATAGCAAATTATTCGAAAATGACCGAGGAGCATCGAATTAATTATTTAGAGTTTAAGCAACAAATTGAGGATAAAAAGGAAGAAATTATTGGGACATACAGAGCAAATCTTCGGCAAGCGAAAGCTTTATATCAAAAGAAGATGAAGCAGTATAGTCAGGATATTAATATTTTAGATAACGAATTAAAGCTAAGGAAATCTGAGTTGCAGAAAAATTATGAGCAAGCTATTGCAAAATTAAGAGTCGATAACGAGGCAATTATTAGAAAAGAGACAGGCTCAATTGAGACCAAACAGAGTGATTTACTTAATAAAAAAGAACAATTGGTGAGATATTATGAAAAACAATTTGAATCTTTGCGTTCAGAGTATCAGAGTTTGTTAAATGTTGAAAAAACAAGGTTTGAACAACAGAAGATAGACATACAAATGAATTTAGAGAAATTGAGTAAAGATTATCAACAAAAGAGAGATCAGATAAAATCCTATTATGTGGAGCTTATTTCCAAAGAAGAAAAATATAATCAACACTTAGTTGATGATTTGAAAAACAAGAAAAAAACGCTGATTCAAAGCTATAACCTTTTAGTAGGTGAATGTGAAAAATCTGTTTCCTTGGATTCCTCTCATTAGTTTATTGAAACCCTTGCAAATATGCTTGTTTTAATAGTTTTTTTCCCATATTTAATGTAAAATATTTAATTATAAGTTAAGGCAATTTTGATTGTATTCAAGCAGTCTTACTTTTTGTGTTTGAGTTTAAATTTTTGTGCCTTGTTGTAACAGAGATATAAAATGTTTATTTTTGATATTTTAGGGTATAAGTTTAAATTGATTATAGGGGTTTGAGGGGTGCGAGCTATTAGAAAATTAACCATTTTATTATTGGTTTTGTGTTCATATGCATTTTCTGCAGATCAACTGCATTATGGTTCCGACTTAGAGTGGGGTTATGGTGCACGTGCTTTGGGCATGGGTAGATCTTTTGTTGCTTTAGGCAATGATGCTTCTGGTCTTTTTTGGAATCCTGCAGGAGTAATGAAACTACAAAGCATGCAAGGCATGTTTCAAATGTCTATGCTCTACCAAAGCTATAGCACTATGTATGGAGCATTTGCTATGCCTGGGGTTGATGATGCTTTGGGTTTTGAGTTTATTATGTTTGGTGGGTCAGACATAGAAGGACGAGACATATATAATCAATTCACTGGCATGGTTCAAGATAGTAAGATGGCCTTTGGAGCAACTTATAGCAAGAGAATAATGCGAGATTTTTATATGGCACTTAAAGGCAAGTTCTATATGCGTTCCCTTGGTGAATATGGTGACATGGCAATGGCTGGAGATGTTTCTATGATTTACAACCTTTCGGATAGGTTTTCGGCTGGTATAAATTTAATGAATGTTTTTGGGATGATTTTAGGCGATACCAATGACAAACTGACTCCTCAGGCGATGTTTGGACTTGGATACAAAGAACAGAACATCCTTTTTGCTTTAGATGCTAGAGATAATTTTAATGAATGGCACTTTGGTGTTGAATATGAGCCCGTTAAAAATATTCCGTTACGTGTAGGTGTTAATAATGATGAGATAAGTTTTGGCGGTGGCGTAAAGCTTGGCATTATGGATGCAGATGTTGCTTATATTATGAATGAATTAAGTAGCAAAATAGCTTTTTCAGTTAATATAAATTTTGGAAAATCAATGGATGATATGACTAAAGATCAGGTTGAACAGGCGATGGCTGATTCTCAGGAAATGTTAAACAACGATTACTTTTATTTAGCGAAACAAAAACTAGAGTATGTCTTGTCCTTTGATCCTTCTCGTAAAGAAGTAAAAGTAATCTTAGAGCGTTTAGAGAAAGCAATACAGTTCGTGGAATCATCTTTACCACAAGAAAGCCTTACTTGGGAAAAATACAAGAAAGCCAAAAAGACATTTAATGAAGGAAAATACTTCGAAGCTGAAAAGCTTTTTAGAGAAGTTCAGCTAATCAATCAAAACAATAGGTTTGTTGCTTATTATCTTGATGAGTTGTCTTTGCAGTAGGCAAGGATTAGGTCAATATTGAATTAAGTTAAAAAGTTTTTGTTGGGGTTAATTTAAAGGGGTGTCTGGTTTGGATATATCAAAGAGCATAGTATGCCTATTGTTGGCTTCTTGCCTTTTTTCAACTACGATAACAATCGATAAATTCGAGCTGTATGATCAGGACACTTTGCTTACTGAACAAACGGATGATCAAGTGGTGGGAATTTCCATCAGTACAGATTTACTCCCCACTAAATATTTAATCAGTGAAGACCGTCCAACCAAGCCAATTTCTAGTGACACTTTTTGGGAAACTGAAAAGCCAACAAGATATACCTTTAAAAATGATAGCAATGAAATTAAGACAGTTTATTTGTATGTAATGAGTTCCTCTGGAGATATTAGTGAGGGAGCGGTGGCAACAATCAATTTAGATTCTTCTTACCCGCAAATAAGTTCCGTGTCTATTTTTCAGTCTTTGGTTGAATTATCCGCGGGATATACTGATGGAAGCTTTCATTTGAGAGAAGGGCCGTTCAATGTAACGTTTAGCTTTACGGAAGCATTACGCAATACTCCTAGTATCTTGTTAGTTAA
This sequence comes from Candidatus Margulisiibacteriota bacterium, assembly GCA_028706105.1. NCBI lineage: Bacteria > Bacillati > Candidatus Margulisiibacteriota > Candidatus Margulisiibacteriota bacterium. The sequence goes on along the minus strand of JAQWCF010000028.1, from coordinate 2,751 downwards.
TAATTCCGAGCAGATTATCACTACTTTTTCACTTCTAAAGGTAGATGATCGTACATTTATTGGTAGTTTTTTAGTAACAGCGGGAATAACCGAAGGGGTTTATTGGATAAATTATAGTTGTACAGATAATACTGGATATGAAACAAATGGCGCTTCTTTTGTGGCTGGGAAAATAATTATTGACCATACTTCACCAAATTTACAAACTTTTGCTTTGGACGGGAAAGATCCAACACTAGGAATGATTTATTCCAACACAAGATATTTACCAATTCAGATAGAGCCAAATGATGCTAGTGGAATAAGGGGATGGATTGTTACGGACAACGTGGATTATACGCCCACTGCAGTGAGTAGTTGGAGAGAGTTAGGTTCATATTTGGTTTTGACAAATAACATTGCAGTCCACTATATAACTTTCTGGTATATTGATAATGCTTGGAATATAAATTATTCTACAGCAAATATTTCTTATGACCCTCAAACCCCAGAAGTTTCTGTTCAGGTGGATGTAATTCCTAACAGTTTTGTGGCAAATCAACAAATTTTAATAACTTTGGATATTTCCAATGTTGGGAGCGGGCTTTCTGACACCCCAAACCTCAGCTACTCAGCTCCCAACAAACCCTTACGGTCGTTGCCACTGCAGCTTTTAGTCCCAGGAAAGTATCGAGCTACTTTTAATGTTTCTACTTATACGGGTGAAGGGCAAGGGTTTTTTGCAGTTAGGGCTACTGATAACGAGCATCATGTTTTTGCTGATAACATTGTGCTCTGGTATCAGGGTGTTAGCTATGACCCATTTTATATTGTCAGTCATGATTTAAAGACACCGAGTTTTTATATGTATGATCAAGATACTTTTCTTTCCAGAGATGCAAATGATCAAATAGTTGGGATTACCATTACAGATGATGAGCAAGCAGTTGCTTGGCATTTAAGTGAGATACGCATAACGCCTTCAGTTGGTAGTGAGTTGTGGTTGTCAGTTAAACCTGGTTCTTATACTTTTAAGAACGATAGCGAGGGAACAAAGATAGTATATTTGTGGATGAAGGATGGGGTTGGAAGGATATCTCAAGTAAGCATTGCAACAATCAACTATGATTTAACGAATCCTGATCTCGACTCTGTCGATCTGGTGAATAGTGAATCGGGAATAGTGAGTAGTATGGGAGGGTATTATTATTTAAAGGTTGGAACATATAATATAACATTTAATTTTGATGTAGATATAACAATTACCCCAACAATATGGTTAGAAAATGGGTCGGTCACTGAGGTTCTCGAAGTGACAAGAGTAACAGACAGAGGGTACACAGCAGAGTATGTGGTAACAGTTGGAAGTGCAGAAGGAACGTACAGTATAAACTATAGCGCTACAGACAATGCAGGGAATTTAGTTAAAAGCCAAAAGCTAGAAGTTAAAAGTTTAGTTGTGGATGTAAGCAAACCAACAGTAAACTTCGAGATATTGGATTTAGATACATTGAGTGATCTATATACTAATAGTAGAAATGTGAGGTTGAGTATAAATGTAGAAGAAGAGAACATCCTTGGCTACTATGTGACTGAGAATTTTTCACCGTTCACCATTAACTATTCACTATTCACTGATTACTTGCCAATTACATTTAATATCACATCAGCGAATAATGGTGCTAAGCAAGTAATCATATTGGTTCTAGATAAGGCAGGGAACATAAGCAGTGCCAGCTATGCCATAACCATGGATACACAAGCACCAACAGCAATCATAGAGTTATCGGTAGATCCAAGTTATATAAACATTGGAGAATATAGAATAACGTTAAATGTTGGCGGAGTAGTCAGTGGATTAGTGGCTACGCCTAGTTTGATGTTTGTAGCGAATGGGACACTCCCTCTAAATCTCCCTCTCGAGAGGGAGACTGACAATCAATACTTGGCAACCTTGAGTATTACAACTTTCACTGGTGATGGGGTTGGCTATTTTTTATTTAGTGCAACAGATAATGCAAATAACTCAGCAAACGGCATTAAACCCCCTTTAGGGGGCTTGGGGGCTGGGGCCTCTTCTGTCTATGTTTCTACAGATATCAATACAGTCGAGGTTGTCTTAAGCGACCCAGATAGTGAGAATAGCGACTACAGCAATGATCAAAAAGTCCATGTAACTATCAGAGCAGATGAACAAGCCAAGTATTGGCTACTAAAAGAAGAGAATATAACACCTAGTGTCACAAGTAACCTATGGGTCGTAACAAGACCTGGTGAGTATACGTTTAAGAATACAAGTAGCGAGTTAAAGAATGTCTATTTATGGATAAAGAATGCGAATGGAGTTATATCACAAAGGACATTGGCTACGATAAATTATGATGATGTTTATCCGGAGTTATCTGCAATAGCAATTGCTGACACTTCGAGTGCATTTCGACTAAGCTCAATGACCACCTCAGTGACCGCAATTGAAGAGGCCTATTACCTAAAGGTAGGAACATATAATGTAACCTTTAATTTCAATGAAGAGATGATTGTTACACCAACAATCTGGCTAGAGAATGGTTCGGTCACTGAGGTGGTCACTGAGGCTCTCGAAGTGACTAGAGTAACAGACAGGACATACACAACGGAGTATGTAGTAACTTCTGGCACAACAGAAGGAAGCTACAGTATAAACTACAGCGCAACAGACAATGCCGGCAACAAGGTTGTAGCTCACTATTACGAGCCCCCTTTAGGGGGTCTGGGGGCTTTAGTTGTAGATGT